>JANOBL010000779.1:0-7198 GCA_031411635.1 Betaproteobacteria bacterium | reverse complement strand
CGGCCTACCTGGCGCCCTATTACCGCGGGGTGCTGGCGGCCACGCCGGCCGAGGTCAGCCTGCTCTTTTTGTGGTTCGGCGCGGTGGGGGTGCTGGGCAATGTCTGGGTGTCGCGCCACATCGACAGGCTGGGCGCCGGCCGCGCCGTGGGCTGGCTGCAGGCGGCGATGGCGCTGTCGCTGCTGGCCTGGCCGCTGGGCAGCACGGTGGGCCTGATGCTGCTGGTGCTGATCCCTTGGGCGCTGGGCTGTTTTGCCGCCAACTCGGCCCAGCAGGCGCGGCTGGGCATGGCGGCGCCGGGCCTGGCGTCGGCGCTGATTGCGCTCAATTCATCGGCCTTGTACGCCGGCCAGGCGCTGGGTGCGTCCAGCGGCGGGCTGATGGTGGCAAGCAGTGGCTATGGCGCGCTGCATTGGGTGGCACTGGGCTGGATGCTGGCGGCCATCGCGCTGAGCGCCTGGGCGGCGCGGGCGATCACAAGCAGGCCGGTGCATGGCTGAAGCCACCAAACCCGCCACCAAACCCGCCACAAACCCCGCTGCGGACGCCACCGAAGCGTTGGCGCGGCCGGCCTCCTGCGGCAAGCTGTTCAAGGTTTTTACCCGGCTGGCGCTGCAGGGCTTTGGCGGCGTGCTGCCGGTGGCGCACCGCGAGTTGGTGGAGCGTGAGCGCTGGCTGAGCCCGCAACAGTTTGTCGAACTGCTGACCATCGGCCAGGTGCTACCCGGGCCCAACATCATCAACATCTCGATCATCCTGGGCGACCGGTTTTTTGGCTGGCGCGGCGCGGTGGCGGCCACCGCCGGCCTGCTGCTGTTGCCGCTGCTGATCGTGCTGGCGCTGGCCACGCTGTACCAGCAGTTCGCCGCCAATCCGCAGGTGGCCGGGGCCTTGCGTGGCATGGGGGCGGTGGCGGCGGGGCTGATCATCGCCACCGCGGTGAAGCTGCTGCGCACCCTCAAGACCAATCCGCTGGGCCTGCCCAGTGCCTATGCACTGGGCGCGGCCACCGCTGTAGGCGTGGGTGGGCTGCGTTGGCCGATGGTGGGCGTGGTGCTGGTGCTGGGCGCAGTGGGCATGGCGCTGGCCTGGTGGCGGCTGCGCGGGGCGGAGCACCAGCCATGACGCTGGCGGAGCTGGCGGCCCAAGCGCTGAGCAGCCACGGCCTGGGATGGGCCGACCTGCTGGGCCTGTGGGGGCACTTCATGCTGTTGTCGCTGCTGGCGGTGGGCGGCGCGATCACCACCGCACCCGACATGCAGCGCTACCTGGTGGCCCAGCAGGGCTGGATGACCGATGGCCAGTTCACCACCAACGTGGCGATTGCGCAGGCCGCCCCCGGGCCCAACATCCTGTTCGTGGCGCTGATGGGCTGGCAGGTGGCGGGTGTGGTCGGCATGCTGGCCACGATGGTGGGCATCATGGGGCCATCGTCGATCGTTGCGCTGTGGGTGGGCCGCTACCGCCAGCGGCGCGCCGGCTCCATCGGCCTGCGCGCCTTCACCGCCGGCCTGACGCCGCTGACCCTGGGCCTGCTGCTGTCCACCGGCTGGGTGCTGCTGGCGCCAAACCGGCATCAGCCGCTGGCGCTGCTGCTGGCCTTGGCCACGGTTGTACTGTCGGTGCGCAGCAAGATCAGCCCGATGTGGCTGATTGCCGGCGGTGCGCTGGTGGGTGCGCTGGGCGGGGTTTGAGGGCCCGCGCTTCAGTCACTTGCGGGTGGCAAAGTGGTAGGCGCCCAGCAGCACGATCGCCCCAATGATCGAGCCGATGAAGCCTGCCGCCTGGCCCTCCTGGTACAGCCCCAGCGCGCGGCCCAGAAAACTGGCGGCAAACGAGCCAGCAATGCCCAGCGCGGCGGTCAGGATGAAGCCGCTGGGCCCGGCGCCGGGTGTGATCGCCCTGGCGATGAGACCGGCGACAAAGCCGATCAAGACGGTCCAGATCAGGTGCATGGGATGGCCTGCCGATTGGCAGCGATGAAGGTGAAGATGGCCGCAGCCGTCCAGCGGACGCCGCGGACGGGCTTGGCCCGTTCGCCAGCGTCGCCCCCTTGAGGGGGAGCGCCGAAGGCGCTGCGGGGGTGGGTGATTTCAGGCCGGAATGCGCAGCAACTGGCCCGGGTAGATCTTGTCCGGGTGGCCCAGCATCGGCTTGTTGGCCTCGAAGATCTTCATGTACTGGCCGGCGTTGCCGTAATAAGTCTTGGCAATCGCCGACAGCGTGTCGCCGCGCACCACCTCGTGGTACTTGGAATCATCGGCCGGCGCGGCAGCGGTCATCAGGTCGTTGACCTGGGCCACCCCATGCACATTGCCACAGCACAGCAGGATCTTCTCCTTGGTCTCCTGGTCGGCGGCGGTGCCCATCACGGTGGCGGTGCGGGTGGCGCCGTCAAACTCCACCCGCAAACCGTCGGCAGTCAGGCTTTGCGCGGCGATGTAGGCCTCGATGGCATTGGCAGCGGTCTGGTTGGCGGCGGTTGACTTGGCCTGCAACTCGGCGTCGTCGGGCGCGGCCTGCGCCTGCTGCGCGGCGGCCTCGGTGTCGGCATGGCCGAACAGCTTCTGGCCGGCATCCTTGAAAAAGCTCATGAGACCCATGGAAAACTCCTCTGGCGGGCGGGAAGCCCACTGGTTGATGAAAAAGCTGCTGCCGCATGGTAGCTGCCAGCCGCACTGGGCAACTTGGACAAAGGTAGAGGCGCAACCCATACCAGGGTCGGGCATGCGCATCGCACAGCTTGCGGCGGCCTCTGCGCGCTGTCCCGCTGCCCGCCGTCAGGCCAAAGCGGCCAGGGAGAGATGCCGTAAAACCTCACATCAACACAATGTCGTACTGCTCCGGGCTGAACGACGGCTCGGTGCTCAGCGATATCGGCTTGCCGATGAAGTCACTCAGCCCCGTCAGATGCGGGCTCTCTTCGTCCAGCAGCATCTCCACCACCGCCGCGCTGGCCACCACGCGGAACTCTTTGGGATTGAACTGCCGGGCCTCGCGCAGGATCTCGCGCAGCACGTCGTAGCACACGCTGCGCGCGGTCTTCACTTGGCCACGGCCGTCGCAGGTGGGGCAGGGTTGGCACAGCATGTGGGCCAGGCTTTCGCGGGTGCGCTTGCGCGTCATCTCCACCAGGCCAAGCTGGGTAAATCCGCTCACCGTCACCTTGGTGCGGTCGCGGCTGAGCTGCTTTTTGAACTCGGCCAGCACCGCGCTTTGGTGCTCGTCGCGCACCATGTCGATGAAGTCGACGATGATGATGCCGCCCAGGTTGCGCAGCCGAAGCTGGCGGGCAATCGCACCGGCAGCCTCCAGGTTGGTCTTGAAGATCGTGTCGTCAAAGTTGCGCGCGCCGACAAACCCGCCGGTGTTGACATCCACCGTGGTCAGCGCCTCGGTCTGGTCGATGATCAGGTAACCGCCACTCTTCAAATCCACCCGCCGCGCCAGCGCGCGGGCGATCTCTTCTTCAATGCCAAACAAATCGAAGATCGGCCGCTCGCCTTTGTACAGCTCCAGCTTGGCCGCTGATCCTGGGGTGTAGGCATCGCCAAAATCCGTCAACGCGTCAAACTGCAGCTTGCTGTCGATGCGGATGGTTTGCGTGCCGTCGTTGACCATGTCGCGCAGCACGCGCTGGGCCAGGTTCAGGTCTTCATGCAGCACGCTGCCGGGTGGCTGCGACAGGCCCTGGGCGCGGATCGTGGCCCAGGCTTTGCGCAGGTAGGCGATGTCGTCGGCCAGCTCGGCATCGCTGGCATCCTCGGCATTGGTGCGCAGGATGAAACCGCCGGGTGCACTGCCGTCGCTGGTGGCCGTGAGCGCCTGCATGCGGCTGCGCAGTTGCTCTCGCGCCTCGGGCGAGCCGATCTTTTGCGAGATGCCGATGTGGGTGTCCTGCGGCAAAAACACCAGCATGCGCCCGGCGATGCTGATCTGGGTGGACAGCCTTGCGCCCTTGCTGCCGATCGGATCCTTGATCACCTGCACCATCAGCGTCTGGCCCTCGAACACCAGGCGCTCGATCGGCACCTGCGCCGCCGCATCGTGGCGCGGCAGGTGGTGGCCGCCCGGATGCAAGTCGGCCACATGCAAAAAGGCGGCGCGCTCCAGCCCCACATCGATGAACGCGCTTTGCATGCCGGGCAGCACCCGCACCACCTTGCCCAGGTAGACGTTGCTGACCAGGCCACGCTCCAGTGAGCGCTCGATGTGCAGGTCTTGCACCGCGCCGTTTTCGATCAGCGCGACGCGGGTTTCCTGCGGGGTCCAGTTGATCAGGATGTCGTGCATGGCGCTCGTGGTTTTTGTCTGGCGCGCGAGGGCGTCAGAAACTCACGCGCGCTTGTCTCAGCAACTGGGCCGTCTCGAAGAGCGGCAAACCCATGATAGCGGAGTGGCTGCCGTCGATATGGCTGATCCAGCCTGCCAACTGGCTCTGGATGGCATAGGCGCCGGCCTTGCCAAAGGGCTGGCCGCTGGCGATGTAGGCGGCTATGGTGGCCGGGCTGAGCGGCGCAAAACGCACGCGGGAGATGCTCAGGCCCAGCAGCGTGCGCCTGCCTGCGGCCAGCGCCACGGCGGTGAGCACCCGGTGGCTGCGGCCCGACAAGGCGGCCAGCATGCACTTGGCTTCGGCCGCGTCGGCCGGCTTGCCCAGGATGCGCTGGCCCAGCGCCACCGTGGTGTCGGCGCACAGGATGGGCGCCGCAGCCAGGCCACGGCGCTGCAAACGGGCCAGTGCGGCGCGCAGCTTGAGTGCAGTCACACGCTGCACATAGGCCGCCGGCAGCTCGCCAGGCAGCACGGCCTCCAGCGCTTCGGCGTCTTCGTCGGCGTCTTCCTCGGCGTCAGGCAGCAGCGGCCGGTGCTGCACGCCAAGCTGGTCCAGCAACTGGCGGCGGCGTGGGCTTTGTGAGGCCAGGTAGATGAATTTGTGAGTGGCAACAGGCATCGGTACGCCTCATTCCCGGTGGTAAGGATGGCCAACCGTGACGCTCCAGGCGCGGTACAGCGCCTCGGCCAGCAACACCGGCACCAAGGCGTGCGGCAGGGTCAGGTCGGACAGGCGCAGCGTCTCGTCGGCTGTGGCCTTCAGTGCAGGGTCCAGCCCGTCCGGGCCGCCGACCAGCAAAGCAATGTCACGCCCGTCAGCCTGCCAGACCTGCAGCCTGTCGGCCAGTTGGCCGGTGGTCAGCCGGCTGCCATGCTCGTCCAGCACCACGCGGCGCACGCCCTTCGGCGTGGCGGCCGCCAGGCGCTGGGCCTCGGCGGCCATCATCTGCGCGGCGGTCTTGCCGTTGCTGCGCGGCTCGGCCTTGACAGCTTTCAGAACCAGCGGCAAATCGGGCGGAAAGCGCTTGGCAAAGTCCTGGTACGCCGTGGCCGCCCAGGCCGGCGGGCGCTGGCCAACGGACACCAGCCAGAGCTGCATCGGATGGGATCAGTGGTTGTTGAAGCGGCGCGGCCGATCAGCCACGGCCCGGTGCGGTTTTGCGCACCGGCCGGGCGGGCCGGCCACCGGCAGCGGTTTTTTTGGCCGCCGCAGCCTTGCCGGAGGCCGCTGTGCGCAACGATGGTTTGACCACCAGCGTGCGGGCGGCTGGCACTGCCACACGCGGCGTCTTTCTGGCCGCAGATTTTTTGGCCGGTGCGGCTTTGGCGGCTTGTCGGGCGGCTTTTTTGGCCGCCACCGCCTTCAGCGCGGCAGCCTCGATGGCCGCCGTTTTGGCTGCAGCCACCGGGCGGGGCACCGGCTGGCCAGCCAGCAGTTTGCCGGCTGCCAAGCGTGCGCTGGCGGCCTTGCCCAGCGCCACCTTGCCAGCAGCGGTCTGGCTGGTGGCCGAGCTGCCGGGGGCCGTCTTGCGGGCCGCTTTTTTGGCCACCGGGGCTTTCACCGGCACGGCCTTGGGTGCCACACCGGCCTGGGGTTTGGCCGCACGCGCCGGCTGGGCCGCCACCGCTTTTTTGGCCACTGCCTTCTTGATCGTTGCGGGCTTGGCAGCCACGCTGTCGTCCTCGCCTTCCGAGGCCTTGACCAGGCCCTTGCTGACGCCGCCCAGCTTGATCTTGACGGTCTTGCCGCCCCAGATTTCTTCCAGCCGGTAGTAGTCGCGGATGGCGGGCTGCATGATGTGGGCCACTGCCGCGCCGCAGTCGACGATGATCCATTCGCCGTTGTCAGCGCCCTCGGTGGCCAGCACCGGAAACCCGGCATTGCGCACCGCATCGCGCACACCGGCGGCCAGCGCCTTGGTCTGGCGGTTGCTGGTGCCCGAGGCGATGATCACGCGCTCGAACAAGGCCGACAAATGCTCGGTGTTGAGCACCAGGATTTCCTGGGCCTTGACGTCTTCGAGCCCATCGACGATGGCCCGTTGCAGTTTGCGAATGTCCATTCAGTGCCTGATGTCCTGTGGCTTGCCCGGCGTGCCGGGCGGGTGGGTGGTGTAAAGACGGTGCTGGGCAATATAGCGGGCCACCGGCGCGCCCACCAGATCGGCCACTGGCCGGCCGTCGGCCAGGCGCTGGCGGATCTGGCTGGCGGTGATGGCCAGCGGCGGCAGGGCTAGCTGCACGCAGCGGTGCGGCACCGCCGCCAGCGCGGTCGGCGCCCGCGGTGCCTGGCCGGCACGGCCGGCCACCGCCAGCGTCAGGCGCTGCAGCAGCTCGGGCCAATCGCGCCAGGTGTCGAAGCGGGCGTACTGGTCCTGGCCCAGGATCAAAAACCATTCGGCGGGCGCATGGGCGCTGGGCCACTCGGCCTGCAGCTCGCGCACCGTGTCAATCGTGTAGGTGGCGCCCGGGCGCTGCAACTCGCGGGGGTCGATCACGCAGCCGGGCTCGCCAGCCAGCAACGCAGCCAGCATCGCCAAACGATGTTCGGCCGGCGCCAGCACCCGGACGGCTTTTTGCCAGGGTGCACCGGCCGGTAGCCAGCGCAACTCGTCCAGCGCCAGCGCCTGCTGCGCCAGCCGGCCCAGCGCCAGGTGGGCACGGTGGGGCGGATCGAAGCTGCCACCCAACAGCCCGATGTGGTGCCCGATGGGGTGGGTGGTCAAACCTCGGCCAACCAGTCGCGTGGCCGCAGAAAATCGCTGGCCAGCCTGGCCTCGGGCGTGCCAGGCTCGGGCTGCCAGTGGTAGCGCCATTTGACCAGCGGTGGCATCGACATCAGAATGCTCTCGGTGCGGCCGCC
>JANOBL010000778.1:0-5752 GCA_031411635.1 Betaproteobacteria bacterium | reverse complement strand
CCTCTCGATCGCCCGGGCCCTGGCCACCGAGCCCGAGTTCCTGATCTGCGACGAGCCGACCTCGGCCCTGGACGTGTCGGTGCAGGCCCAGGTGCTCAACATCATGAAGGACCTGCAGCGCGCGCACGGCCTGACCTACCTTTTCATTTCGCACAACCTGGCGGTGGTGCGGCACGTGGCCGACCAGGTGGGGGTGATGTACCTGGGCCGGCTGGTCGAACTGTCGGACCGCCGCAGCTTGTTCTCGGCGCCCCGCCACCCCTACACGCGCATGCTGCTGGACGCGATCCCGGACATCGCGATGACCGGCCGCCAGCGCACCCCCGTGCAAGGTGAAGTGCCCAACCCGTTGAATCCGCCCACCGGTTGCGCCTTCCATCCGCGCTGCCCGTTTGCCAATGCACGTTGCAGCAATGAGCGGCCTGAATTGGCGATGTTTGAGGACCAGCAGATTGCGTGTCACGGGGTGACCGAAGGCCGGATCTGAAGCTCCCTCCCCCGGGCAGGGGGAGGGTTGGGGTGGGGGTCGAATGACTGAGCTTCAGCAACGCTCAACCCCCATCCCCACCTTCCCCCTTGCAGGGGGAAGGAGCAACACTCAATCCGGCAGCAACTCGTTGCGAAACAGCTCCTCCACCGTCTCGCGGCGGCGGATCAACATCACCCGGCCGGCATCCACCATCACTTCGGCCGCGCGCGGCCGGGTGTTGTAGTTGCTGGCCATCGTCATGCCCTAGGCGCCCGCCGACAGCACCGCCAGCCTGTCGCCCGCTTGCAGCGCCAGCGCACGGTCGCGGCCCAGCCAGTCGCCCGATTCGCAGATCGGGCCCACCACGTCCCAGGTCAGCGTGGCGCCGGTGCGCTGCACGCAGGGTTCGATCGCCATCCAGGCCTGGTACATCGCCGGGCGCATCAAATCATTCATCGCCGCATCGACGATGCAGAAGTTTTTTTCGGCCCCGGGCTTGAGCACCAGCACCTCGGTCAGCAGCACGCCGGCATTGCCCACCAGGGATCGGCCGGGCTCCAGCAGCAGCTCGCGGTGGCCATGGCCACGGGCATCGATGCGCGCCAGCAGCTTGCCCACCAGCACATCGGCGGCCGGTGGCTGCTCGTCGGTGTAGGTGATGCCCAGGCCACCGCCCAGGTCCAGGTGCGGGATGGCGATGCCGTCGGCCTCGACCTGTTCGATCAGGTCCAGCAGCCGGTCCAGCGCATCCAGGTAGGGTGCGATCTCGGTGATCTGCGAGCCGATGTGGCAATCGATGCCCACCACCCGCAAGCCCGGCAGGCTGGCAGCGCGGCGGTAGGCCGCGCGCGCATCGGCGTGTGCCACGCCAAACTTGTTGCCCTTCAGGCCGGTGGAGATATAGGGGTGGGTCTTGGCGTCCACATCGGGGTTGATGCGCAGGCTGACCGCCGCCGTGGCGCCCAAGCCGGTGGCCACCTCGGACAGCGTCTGCAACTCGGCTTCGCTCTCGACGTTGAAGCAGCGCACACCGGCCCGCAGCGCGGTGGCCATCTCGGCGCGGGTCTTGCCGACGCCCGAGAACACCACCTTGGCCGGATCGCCCCCGGCGGCCAGCACGCGGGCCAGCTCGCCGCCGGAGACGATGTCGAAACCCAGCCCCAGGTCGGCAAAAGTCTTGATCACCGCCAGGCTGGCGTTGGCCTTCATCGCGTAGCACAACAAGTGCGGGTGGCCGGCCAGTGCTTGCTGGTAGGCGGCGGCGGCGGCATGCATCGCGCTGCGTGAGTACACATACAACGGCGTGCCAAACTCGGTGGCCAGGTCATCCAGGCGTACACCATCGAGCAGCAAGTCGCCCTGCTGGCGGGCGAGGAACGGGGATCCGGGAAGGCTCATCGGGCGGCTGCAGCAGACGCAGCGTTGGCTGGCGGGTGGGGGGTGGTGGGCAGGGTCAAAGGCCCTTTTTGCCCGCAGGCGGCCAGTAGCAGCGTGCCAAGCAAGGCAACGAGCCGAATGCTGCGCCCGGGGTGGCGGCTCGCTACACTCGAACAAGGCTTCATACACAGGATTTTAAGCGACCATGACCACTCCCACCCCGGCCGCCAGCACGCTGACCGACAGCGAGTTCAACCACCTGTCGCACGCGGTGCTGGCCAGCATCGAAGCCACCATCGACCATTGGCTGGAAGACGATGTGATCGATATCGACAGCCAGCGCACCGGCGGCCTGCTGGAGCTGAGCCTGCCCGGGGGCAGCAAGATCATCCTGAACACCCAGCCACCGCTGCATGAGCTGTGGCTGGCCGCACGTGCCGGTGGCCACCACTACCGCTATGTGGCCGGCCGCTGGCTGGACACCCGGGACGGCAGCGAGTTTTTTGCCGCGCTGTCCCAGCATGCCAGTGCGCAGGCCGGGATCGCGCTGCAGTTTGTGGGGCTCTGAACCACCCTAGCGAAACAGATCGATGATGCTCTTGCGCTCGTCCTCGCTGGGCGCCTGGGGCAGCTTGTCTTCCAGCCCCACGCTGCTGACACCGCCGCCCGACGCAAACTCCTCGAAGATCCAGTCGCCACCACGCTGCACCAGGCCACCCGGCACCACCGGCGCCATCTCGGGCAGCTTGCGCAGTGCGTGGGTCATGTACTCGATCCAGACCGGCAGCGCCAGGCCACCGCCGGTCTCGCGGTCGCCCAGCTTGCGTGGGTTGTCGTAGCCAATCCACACCACCGCCGCCAGGTTGGGCTGGAAGCCGGCAAACCAGGCGTCCATCGAGTCGTTGGTGGTGCCGGTCTTGCCCGCCAAGTCGGTGCGCTTGAAGGTCTGCCAGACCTTGAACGCGGTGCCCGAGCGCGCCACCTCGCCCATGAGCTGGTTCATCACAAACGCGTTGCGGGCGTCGATGGTGCGCATGGATTCGTCGATCACCGGCGGCGCGCTTTGCTGCAGCACCTTGCCCCGGCTGTCGGTGATGCGGGTGATCAGCAGCGGATTGACGCGGTAGCCGCCGTTGGCAAAAACGCTGTAACCGCCGGCCATCTGCAAGGGCGTGACCGAGCCTGCGCCCAGCGCCATCGTCAGGTAAGCCGGGTGCTTGTCGGCTTCGAAGCCGAAGCGGGTGATCCAGTCCTGCGCAAAGCGCGCCCCGGTGGATTGCAGCACCCTGATCGACACCATGTTCTTGGACTTGGCCAGCGCGGTTTTCAGCGGCATCGGGCCTTCAAACTTGCCGTCGTAGTTTTTCGGCTCCCAGGGCTGGCTGTTGGTGCTGCCGGCGTCAAAAAACAACGGCGCATCGTTGACGATGGTCAACGCGGTAAAGCCTTTTTCCAGCGCCGCCGAGTAGATGAAGGGCTTGAAGCTGGAGCCCGGTTGGCGCCAGGCTTGCGTCACATGGTTGAACTTGCTCTTGCCAAAATCAAAGCCCCCCACCAGCGCCCGGATGCCACCGGTGTGGGTGTCCATCGCCACAAATGCCCCTTCCACCTCGGGCAACTGCGTCAGCGTCCAGTCGCCCTTGGCGCCACGCACCGCGCGCACCACCGCACCACGGCGGATCTGCTTTTGCGGCTCGGCCTTGTCGGCCAGGCCCGAGGTGACCGGCTTCAGGCCCTCGCCGCTGACGCTGATGCTCTCGCCCGATTGCAGCACCGCCACCACCTTGTTGCGGTTGGCCTCCAGCACCACGGCGGCTTTCAGCTCGTCGTTGTCGGGATGCTCAACCAGCGCCTCGGCGATGCGCGCATCCAGCGCCGCCGGGTCGGACGGCAGGTCCACATGGCCTTCGGGGCCGCGGTACACCTGGCGCCGCTCGTAATCCAGCAAGCCGCGCCGCAAGGCCCGGTAGGCCACGGCCTGGTCGGCGGCGTCCACCGTCACCTGCACATTCAGGCCACGGGTGGTGGTTTCGTTGCCGTATTGGCTGAAGATCAATTGCCGCACCGCCTCGGCCACGTATTCAGCATGCACCACCGCCTCGGTGGGGGTGCGCAGCCGCAGCACTTCGGTGCGTGCGGCCTCGGCCTGCTCCTCGGTGATGAAGCCGTTGCTCTCCATCCGGTCGATGATGTATTGCTGGCGCCGGGTTGCACGTTTCGGGTTGCTCACCGGGTTGTAGGCCGACGGCGCCTGCGGCAGCCCGGCCAGCATCGCGGCCTCGGCCACCGTCACCTGGGCCAGCGGCTTGCCAAAGTAGATCTCGCTGGCCGCCGCAAAGCCGTAAGCGCGCTGGCCCAGGAAGATCTGGTTCATGTAGACCTCCAGGATCTGCGGCTTGCTGAGCTGGCTTTCGATCTTCAGCGCCAACAAAATCTCGTAGATTTTGCGGGTGAAGGTCTTCTCGGTGGACAGGTAAAAGTTGCGCGCCACCTGCATCGTGATGGTGGAAGCACCTTGGCTTTTTGCCTTGTTGAATTGCGCCAGCCCGGCACGGATCACGCCCAGGTAGTCCACGCCGTTGTGGCGATAAAAGCGCGCATCCTCGATCGCCAGCACCGCCTCCTGCATCACCTTGGGGATGCGGCTGATGGGGGTGTAGATGCGGCGCTCTTCGCCAAACTCGCCCAGCAGCACACCGTCGGCCGAGATCACCCGCAGCGGCAGCTTGGGCCGGTAGTCGGTCAGGCCGCTGATCTCGGGCAAGTTGGGGTAGGCCACTGCCAGCGCCAGGCCCAGCACCAGGGCCCCCAGCGCAAGTGCCGACAAGCCGATGGCGGCCAGCCAGCCCAGCAGCGCCAATGCCGAACCCGCCCAACCCCGGTAAGCGCGGTTGGGTGCCACCGTGGAGGTGGGGCGAGGCCCCGGTGGCGCGCGCTCGGAATCGGTCATAGGTCGCCGCAGTGTATATAAAGCAGGCTGTGGGCAGCGGCAACGCCTGGCTTGCGGAGGACCACAACAGGCCTGTCCCGCGTTTGTCATTCACAACGTGCGGCGCTGGTCAAAACCGTGATTTCCTTTGGGCTACAAAGGCTTTACTGCTAGCATTGAAGTAACTTCTTAAGTATTGCCCACCCCTGTTTGACGTTGGGAGACGCCATCCGTGAGCCTTTTGGACCTGCTGCTGGGCCGCAAGCATGTGCCGATGATCGGGCTGGACATCAGCTCGTCCAGCGCCAAGCTCGTTGAGCTGGGCCGGTCGGCCACGGGCGAGTACGTGCTGGAGCGATTGGCCTCCGAGCCGTTCGAGAAAGGCTGGATCACCGATGGCCAGATCGAGAAGTTCGACGAGGTGGTGGCCGCCGTGCGCAAGCTGCTCAACAAGAGTGGCACCCGCACCCGGCTGGTGGTGATGGCGATGCCGCAATCGGCCGTCATCACCAAGCGCATCAACCTGCCGGCGGGGCTGCGTGATGAAGAACTGGAGCTGCAGGTGGAGTCCGAGGCCAACCAGTACATACCGTTTTCGCTGGACGAGGTGAGCCTGGACTTCTGCGTCATCGGCCCCAGCCCCACCGCCAGTGGTGATGTGGAGGTGTTGATCGCCGCATCGCGCAAAGAGCGGGTGCAAGACCGCCAGGGCCTGGCCGAGGCGGCTGGCCTCAAGCCGGTGGTGCTGGACATCGAAAGCCATGCCGCGCAGCTTGCCATCGGCCGGGTGGTGAACACACTGCCCAACCAGGGCCGAGATGCGCTGGTGGCGTTGTTTGAGATCGGCGCCGACACCACCAGCCTGAAAGTGCTGCGTGAAGGTGAGCTGCTCTACGACCGCGACCAGGCCTTTGGCGGCTCGCAGCTCACGACGTTGATCTCGCGCCAGTACGGCTTTTCGTTTGAAGAAGCCGAGC
>JANOBL010000777.1:0-4981 GCA_031411635.1 Betaproteobacteria bacterium | reverse complement strand
CCGACAGCAGCGCCGGGTTGGCGATCAGGCAAGCGCCTTCTGCCACCGTTGGCACAGCCCAGCCGGTGTTGCTGCCGATCAGCGCCAGCAGCCGCTGCGCCCGCGCCAGTGCTTGCGGGCAGGTGGCGTAGACATAGCCGTTTTTCAGGCAACGCACCGGAAAGGCGATCAGTTGGGCATCGCCAAAACTCACCGCGCCGGCATGCAGTTCCCCACTGTCCGATGCCGGGCCAAACAAACGGTCGATCAACGCCTTGTCGCCGCCGATGGCCTCAAAGCCGTGGCGTAGCGCGCCCTTCAAACCCGAGCCGGCAAAACACGGGTGGCCGGTGTGGCGCTCGCGCTGGATCGGGTTGTCGATCACCCCCACGGCATTGCCCGCGCCCATGTGGACGGGGCTGACGGCGTACAGAAAAACGGCGGCTTGGCGCTGAAACATGAGGAGTCCTTGGGGCGCGGATCAAAGGCGGTGGATAGTTGCTGGGGACTGGCGATCAAAAGCCGGCGATCACCAGGCGGCCAGCGTGAAGCAGTTGAAACCTTCAGCCCTGCGTGATGCATTCTGGTGCTCATCCGGCCACAAGCCGTGCTCGGCAAGCTTGCGAAGCTGCTCGGGCGTGGCGGCCAGCCGGTCTATCCAGTAGACGCTGCCGGTGGGCGCCACCCGCTCGGCGGCTTTGGGTTGACGCCGCGCCAAGTCCCAGCCACTGATGACTTCGGCGCGTGGCACTGCCGCACACACCAGGCTGCCGCTGACGCCCTGCAATGCCAGTTGCTGCCCGGCATCTACGCCCGGCGGCAACCAGCCCTGCGCAAACAGGCCAGGCGTGGTCAGCACGATGCGGCAGCGCCGGGCGCGGTGGATGGCATCCCAATCGGGCTGCGGCGGGGTGTGGGCCACCGCCGCCAGGGCCGCGCCCCTGCCGTCGCCGCCAAAGCGCAGCAGGCCGCTGCGCGGCGGCTCGGCGCCCCGCACCGCCGCGAGAAAACCCACATCCGGCTGGAACGCCACTGCTTGGGCGGTGAACAGCTTGCCGTCAGCCACGCTGCGGCTGGCGGCGTCCAGACCAATGCCGATGCGGGCATCGATCTGCCAGAGTTGTTTGCTGGGCACCAGTGCATCGATGCCAGGGGTTTGGCCGATCAGATAGCAGGCCCAGCCGGCTTGGGTCAGCCAATGGCCCCTGACAGCTTTGCGACGCTCCGCCTGCGCCAGCAGCGGCCACAGCGCCAGTGGTGCCGAGCTGGCCAGGCCGGGGGCCGGTGCCTGCGGCTGCAGGCGGGTGAGTTGCCGGCCACCGTTTGGCAGCTCGGTCAGCACCAGATCGGCGGGCAGGGCATGCAGTGTCTCGATTTGTCCGGCGGGGTTGCGGCGTGCCAGGTCAAAGCCGGTCAGTGCAAATGTGCCGGGTGCGGCCGGTGTGCCCAGCGTGGCATGTGCCACCTGGCTGCGCGCAAAGCCTGCGATATCGATGCCGTCGGTGGCCAGCATCAGCGAGCGCAAGGCACCGGCGGCGGCCGACGGCCAGGGCGGCACCAGGCTCTCGCCATGGCTGCCCGGGTCGCCGAACAGTTTGTTGCCACGCAAAAAGAGAACGTCCAGCGGCTCGATGAAGCGGTAGGTGGTGGGCGTGGTCATGGCATCAGTCATCGCAGCCTCCGGCGCTGCGGGTTTCGCGGGCCAGAAACTCGGCCGCGCTCATGAAGTTGGCCAGCCAGGCCAGCGCGTCGCCCACCGCCGGCCGCTGCGTGGGGCTGAAGGCCAGCGTAGCCAGACGCCGGGCCAGCGCCGGAACATCGTGCGCCGCACTGGCCGGCTTGCCGGACTGTCGATCAAGCTGGTAGGCCAGCAGCGCGGCCAGCATCTCGGGCTGGTCGCGCGGCAGGTCTTTCAGCCAGGCCAGGGTGTTGAAGACAGCGCGGCGCGACACGCCATCCGCCGCCAGAAAGTTGCGCAAGGCCGTCAACAACGCCACCGGCTCGCCCCATTTGGCGGTGACCCACAACGCCCCGCCCGAGCGTTTGATGATGGTCAGGCTGAACGCATCACGCCCGCCTTCGGTCTTGGCGCGTTTCTCGGCCAGCCGCAGCTCGCGCAGCACGGCGGCCAGCGGTGCCTGGTGGTGGGCCACCACCGCGCCGCAACTGGCGCTGGCGCGCTCGCCCATCATGCGCATCAGGCGCCGGCCGGTGCGTGGGCTGTGCAGCAGCGCAAAGCCGTTTTTCAACACCAGGCCCTGGCGGTCGCCATCGGCGTGGGCCGGGTCGTGACCGGCATAGGCCACGCGCAGACGCTGCATCGCCGGCAGCAAATCGGCCACCGGCAACATGGCCAGCACGTCGTCGCCACCGGCATAGATCAAGCGGCCCAGGTACTCGGTTTCGATCACCTGGCGGGCAACCACCAGTGAGAAGTCGTTCAGCGCGCCCGAGATCGCCAGGTGGCGGTTGGGCGACAGCGCGCGCTTTTGCTCCGCGTAGGCGCGCAGCAAGGGCTGGCGCAGCGCGTGGGCATCAAAGCCTTCGCGCACCTGCGGGTGAAAGCTGTCGCGGTAGCGGATGGCGTGCTGGTCGTCGCCGGCCAGCCAGGCGCCCATGTGGTCACCGTCCATCAGCAGCAGGCTGTAGTAGGTTTCGACGCGGGTGGCACCGGTGCTTGCGCCGCCCAGCGTGCTTTCGATCAGTTGCGTCAAGGCGCGGGCTTGCGTTGCGGCTGGCCCGCTGTCTTCCAGGTCATCCTGGGCGTCCAGCAGCGCGGGAAGGCTCTTTGCCAAGTCAAATGCAGGATGCTGGACGTGATCGAGTGCCAGTTTGCGGGGCAGTGCCACCGGCTCGGCGGGTTGGTCGGCCAGTGCCGCACGCAACTTGTCGGCACCGGGCGCGCCGCCGACGAGCCATCGGTCAAGCTGATGCGCCAGCGCCATGGTGTGGGTGGATACCACAAAGCGCTGCGCACCTGCGCTGTTGATGTCACCCACGGCGCGGCCCACTTCATCCGCAAACATCGTTGGCCACAAGCGTTTGAGTGCCGGCAACGCGCCCAGGTGTTCACCGGGCTTGGCCCAGGCCGGCCGGCGCTCGGCGATGCGTGTCCACAACGTGTCGGTCTGCTGACGGTAGGAGTGTTGCAACTGCGCCGGGTCGGTGGTCAGCCATTCGGTCTCGCCGGTGAGCGAGCAGCGCCAGCCTTGCTGGGCGTTGGGCGCAAACGGCCGCACCGTTTTGGCGGCAGCCAAGGCGCGCTCGGCCAGATCGTGCACTGCCGCATACAGCGCACCTGGGTTGGGTGCAAAAAAAGTGGTGTTGTCGTCCCAGCGCAGTTCCTTTTGCAGCACCTGCCAGGCCGGGCTGGCCAGAAAGCCGCTGGGCTGATCGGGTGCAACGCCAAAAAACGGCGCCATCGCTGCCGACAGCGCGCTGGTGTCCAGATCGGTCTGGCGCTCGGCATTGCGCGGGTGGATCAGCGAGAACGGCACCACTGCCCAATGCACTTCAGGAAAGCCCGCCAACTGCTCGCGCATCTGGCGGTGGCAGTGTTGCTCGCTGTCCTGGTCCAGGCCGGCGGCCTTCAGCAGCCGATCCACGGCGTCATTGCCCTGCGCTTGCAGCCAGCCGCGTACCGCTTGTTCAACTTGCTGCGCCAGTTGGGTGGCCATGGCGCGCGGCACGATGGCAACAAAGCGGTTGGGCAACGCGGCGGAGAACAGCGGGTTGGCATCGGTGGCGCTGTGTGTCCATTCGCAGCCGTCGAACAACCCAGCCGGCAGGCCGCACTCGTCGCGCAACCACAAATCCACCTGCGGCACACCGCGCAGGCGCGGAAACAGGATCGCGTCGGGGCCCAGCGCCTGGCATACCGGCTTCATCGCCTCCCAGGCCAGGCGGGACAGCAGGTGCGATCCGGCCCACAGGTCAGACGTGGAGCGGGCCGCTTCGATAAAGCCTTGCACGGGGCCCAGGGCCATGGTCAACAGCGCCGCCTCGCCATCCGGGTCGGCCGCAAAGGCGCCGGCAAAGGCCGAGGTCAGATCAAGGTGATCCCAGATGCTGTGATCGGGCACCCGGGTGTCGGCCGGCAGCAGCGGCCACAGTGCGCCGAGCGTGCCGTTGTCTTCGTCTTCGCGCAGCGACGGGCCGAAGCGCCAGAAAGCCAACAGTGTGCGAAACCAGTCGGCTTCGCCATCCGCTTTTGACCCGCGCTGCACCAGGGCGGCGAAGTGCACAAAGCTGCGCGACTTGAGGTCGTCAAGCTCGGTGTCGCCCAAGCCCCCGTACTCGCCCAGGTTGAACTCGGTGCCGGTCAGCGGGTGGATCAGCACCGGCTTCTTTGTCCAGCGCACCTGCGCCCAATCGGCAATCTTCAGCGTCAGGGCCTGGCCGGCCTTGGTCTGCACCGTGATTTCTTGCAGCGGCCATTGCGGCCGGTCGGCGGCGGCGGCCCACCAATCGGCCCGGCGCACGGTGTTGTACATCGCGGTGGGGATGCCGTGCTTGAACAACGCGCCGTGCAGCGCGTCGGCGTTGTCGGGGTCGATGTTGGGCGCGTCAATCCGGTGATAGCCCAGCAAGCGGTGCAGCACGCGTGAGCTGCCGCCTTCATGGCCGGCCGGGTCGCGCAGCAGCACCAGCGCCTTTTCGGCCGGGTCGTGCAGGCGGGCATGCAGCTTGGTTTGCCAGAGGATTTCTTGGGGCATGGTGCGCTTCATGCAAGGCTGCGTTGCAGACCGGATTGGTCGAGGTGCTGGTGAACCCGCAGCCAGACGGCTTCGATGGCCCGTCGGTCGGGTTTGAAGGCAGGCGGTGGCAGACAAGGCAGGTGCACGATCACGCCCTGCAGCTTGCCCTGCGCTGTCTCGCGGACTTTGAAGCGCAGGCTGTTGGGCAGGCGGGCGTTGCGATCCCAGGCCGATGTGGTGTGGCGCGTGATCGGGTAGGACAGCCAGTGGCGAGCCAGCGGTTGTGGGTGTGGCGGCCGGGTGTC
>JANOBL010000776.1:0-20125 GCA_031411635.1 Betaproteobacteria bacterium | reverse complement strand
CGGCAGCACGTCGGGCACGACTTCTGGAACCACGTCCGGCAGCACGTCCGGCAGCACGTCCGGCAGCACCTCCGGCAGCACCTCGGGTGGCAGCACTTCCGGCGCCACCGGCGGCAGCAGCGTGGACGGCGCGTTCCCGGTCGGGTTGTCGGTGGGCTCACCCACCGAGTTGGGCAGTGACGAGACCGGCAGCCCCGCCAGCCCGGCGGCGGTGCGCAACTGGTTCAGCCAGCTCTGGGACGGCGAAACGGTGCGGACCCTGCTGGCCCAGGCCTTGGGCCTTTGGGTGCCGGACGCCCATGCCCAAAGCGCCAGCGGTGGCCGGGATTCACTGCGCCTGTACCACGACCAGCGCGCGATCACACAGTTGCTGGACGGCAAGATCACACTGGGCCAGGCGCTGGGCATCCAGTTGCAAAGCAGCCATATGGCCTTGCTGAACGACTTTGTGGCGGGCGCCGACAGCCGCGCCAACTGCTACGGGCCCACGGTGGCCTACACCCGGCATCCCGACACCCGCAGCAGCGACAACGACTACAACGGCAACCTGCCCAGCGGTGACCTGGGCCTGTGGCTGGAAGCCGAGCCCGGCAGCGGCGACGCCTGCGCCGCGGCGCAGATGAGCAAGGTGCTGGTGGGCCCGCGGGCACAGGTGATGACCGGCCTGAAGGTATCGGCCGCAGCGCTGGTGGCCGCCACCCGCAAAAACGGCGGCAATGTGCCGTTGGCCGGCAGCACGGTGGACGTGGGCAGCGAGCTGGCCGCACAGCTCAGCTACACCGCCAACTACAACGGCGCGCGGCTCAGCATCAGCCGGGCCGGCTTTACCGCGCTGAGCACCGGCGCCTACCTGACCTCGGTGATGATGGTGCTGACCTCCAACCAGAACGGCGGCCACAGCAACCCGCCGATGGAAATCGAGCTGCGGCTGCTGCACTTTCCGGCGCTGGCCAATGGTGGTGTCACCGCCTCGCGCACCAAGCGTTATGTGGCGGCCGCACCGACCTGGTCGGGCCTGGGCCACCTGGCGCTGGCCCGGATGGCACCGGCGGCGCTGGCCGAGCGCTTGCTGGGGCTGATCAGCGGCATCGCAGTGGCCCAGACCGGTGGCACGGGCGGCACGGGTGGCACCGGCGGCACCGGTGGCACCGGCGGCACGGCCGGCACGGGCGGCACCGGTGGCAATGCGGGCACTGGTGGTGTGGGTGGCACCGGCGGCACCGGTGGCACCTCGTCGGGCGGCAGCAGCTCGGGCGGTGGCAATGCCGGCGGCGGCACCGCGCCGGTGGGCTACACCGGCAGTGGCTACGGCTTTCCGGCCGCCAGCAGCGCCAACACCCAGGTCTACAGCGGCCTGGTGCAGATGGCGCACCGCTTGAGCAACACGCAAGGCAGCCAGCTCACATCCAACGGCTGGAAGCTCACCTCGGTGGCCTACCAGCGCCTGGACGATGTGATGTATGTCAAGGCCCGTGCCGGCTCCTACGGCGGTGACCCGGCCAATGCCAGCCAAAGCCTGGGCAGCAACAGCTTGCTGACGATTGCAGCCTACCAGCACAACGGCGAGCTGGACCCAACCCGCTCGCAATCGGCCAGCTACAGCGCCGGCAATTACGAGGCCTGGAAATGGACCGGTGGCTTCACCCGCCTGGGCGCGCAGTTCAACCTGACCACCTTTACCGGGGCCTTCAGCTCGGGCTGGGTGGCCGGCATAGGCTACGAGCAGACGCGGCTGTTCAACGTGCTGATGAGCGATGCCGGTGGCACGCTGGGCGGTGCCGGCTTCTTCGGCTTTGGCAGCCCGATGCAAGGCGCCAGCTACTCGGGCAATGGCTGGACCAGCCAGGCCTACGATGGGCTGATCGGCAGCTTCATCTGCAACTGGACCAGCGTGGGCCAGGCCAACGGGCCCACCCGCGGGGAGTACACCGACCGGGCGCAGATGCAGATCTTCACGCTGGGTTCAAGCGGCCGGTTCTGGCGCCCGACCACCAACAACCTGGCCTACGCACCGTCGTCCACCTGCAATGACACCGGCGTCGTCGATACCGCTGGTGGCCACTACCGCTTGCAGCAGTTTGATGCCAGCAGCAGCACCGGTGTGTCGGCCCAGCCTGCGGTGAGCACGCACCGGCTGCAGACCAAGCGCAACAGCGACAGCACGATCAAGGATTACATCCGCGACGTGCTGGGCAGCCCCACCTTTGCGAGCTGGATCTGAGGTGTCGTCGCCCGCCGTTGCAACGGCCAACCGGGGCCGGCGTTGTCAGCCGGCACGGTTGTCGCGGCTGACCCGGTGGTTGGGCCCGATCAGCTTGACGGGCCTGACAAGCCTGACCGGCCTGCTGGGCGCCGCCACACCGGGCTTGCTGCAGGCGCAGCCCGCAGCGCCAGGCCTGGCCGCCCCCGGCTACACCGGCTTGGGCATGACCCCGGCTGCCACACCGGCGGCCTGGGGTCAGGTGTTAATCGGCCACGACACCGCCCTGCCCGGCCACACCGCCGCGCCGCAGGGCCACAATTTTTTGCTGGCCGTGGGCTTGTTGCCCGGGCTGGAGGTGGCCGGACGGCTGGCCACCAACGATTTGCAATGCAATATGTATGCAGTGGGCAGCCACCCCTGCCAGGGGCCAGTGCAGCGCGATCTGTCGGCCTCGGTCAAGCTGGGCCACCGGTTCACGCTGACGGCCTGGCCCGGCATCGGTTTGTCGGCCGCTGCTGGCGCCACCGATCTGGGCGGTGCGGCCACCACCTACCGCAGTTATTACGGCCTGGTCGGCATCGACCGCGGGCCCTGGACCTTGAACCTGGGCGCGGCACGCGGCGTGTCAAGCCTGGCGGCGTTGAACGGTGGTTTTGGCAGCCTGGCCTGGCGCGGCAGCGATTGGCTGCAGCTTCAGGCCGAGCGCATCGGCCCACGCGGCTGGGTGGGTGGCAAGCTGATGCTGCCTGCCGCCTGGCGGCCCGACGGCGTGGAGCCCTGGCTGGCGTTTCAGCGCAGCCTGCAGGACGATGCGTTCACGCCCCGCCAGTGGTGGAGCGTGGGGGTGTCGGTGCAGTTGGACCGGCCCACGCGCCGCGAATCAGCCGCTGCTGCTGCCGGCGCCGCCCCAGCCGAGCCGGCACTTCCGCCAGCCCGGCCCAGCGCAGCGCTGTCGGCCCAGGAGGCCACCGCCTGGGCCCGGGGCCTGGCACGCCGGCTGGCACGCGCCGGTTTTGAGGACATCTCGATCGGCCGCGCAGGCAGCGCCGGCCCGGTGGTGGTGGAGGCCGAAAACTCGGGCTATGCCTGGAACGACCTGGACGCGCTGGGCGTGGCAATGGGCCAGATCGCCCGCATGGCCGACAGCGCACCGGCCGAGATCGACCTGCGCTTGATGCGGCGCGGCATCGTGGTCTGGCGGGTCGAAGGCAGCGTGCGCTGCATCGCGCTGTGGCTGCGGTCAGCCCAAGCCGGCTGCACCGCTGCCGACGCACCCCGGCTGCGCGCCGGTGCACTGGCCCGGCCGGGCCGGGAGCAAACGCCGGAGTGGTGGGTGCGCAACGAGCGTGCATCGCTGCTGCGGCCCCGGCTGTTGATCGCGCCCGACATCGACTCCCGCGTGGGCACCGAATACGGCACGCTGGACAGTAGCTGGGGCGTGGACCTGATCTTGCAAGTGCCGCTCTGGCGCGGCGCCCATGCCGACCTGGCCTATGTGCAGGCACTGGGCCGATCGGCCGATTACGACCCAGGCCAGGCCTTCTCGGATTTCCGCATCGACAGCCAGACCTACCGCGCCATGCTGTACCAGGCGCTGGACCTGGGGCCTGGCCTGGCCGCCAGTGTGGCTGCTGGCCGTTTGTTTCAAAAGCTGGACGGCGGCAGCGTGGCGGTGCGCTGGCAGCCCGGCACCGGCAAACACCGGCTGGGCATCGATTTGTCCAACTTCAGCCATGTGGATCTGGATTTTCACAAACGCTCGCGCCTGGCCTCGTACCGCTACTTTCTGGCGCCGGTGCAAACCTCGCTGGAGCTGCAGGGCGGCCAGTTCTGGCATGGCGACCGGGGCGCGCTGGCGGCCACCCGGCATTGGTTTGGCGATGTCAGCGTGGCGCTGTTTTTGCGCCGCAGCCGGTTTCCGGCGGGCTCGCCCAAGCTGTATTCACCCTATGGCAATGCCTATGTCAACGCGGCCGGCATCGAGTTTTCGTTTCCGCTGACACCGCGCCGCGAGCATGTGGGCGGCCTGCTGCAACTGCGTGGCGCCGACCGGTTTGGTTACGGCGTGCAAACGGTGGTGGGGCAGAAAAGCTCGAACAACCTGACGCCCTGGTTTGGCCGTTTTGCGCCGGTGCCAGCGGGCCTGGGCGCCACGGTGGACAACTTTGACCGCAACTCGCAGGCCTACCTGGACAGCAACCTGAAGCGGGTGCGCGAGGGCTGGCGGCAACTGCCGGTGGACGAGCCGCCGGTGGCCGAAGCGCCGCCCTGACTCAGCGCAAGCCCGCTGCCGGCTCGGCCGCCTGCAGCGGCGGTTTTTCCAGGGTCAGGTCGACCCAGCTCTCGGCACTTTGCCGGATCAGGATGCGCACCGGCAAGGTCTGCAGGCTGGGCGCAAACCAGATCTCGGCGCTCAAGTCGCCCGGCCTGGCCGCGCGCCGGGGTTTGACATGCAGGCTGGGCACCGCGCCAAACGGTAGCTGCAGCAGTTCCTCGGCCACCACGTCGTAAGTCCAGCGCTCCAGCGTGCGGTTGACGATCAGCGGCAGGTCCACCGACCGGCCCACCTGCAGCAACTCGGGCCGGGTGGTGAACAGCCAGGTGAGCTGCACAAACTGGCTGGCCTCGTCTTGCGCACCGGGCTGGTTGTCGATCTGGTTGCCATCGGGCAACACGATGTGCTCGGCGCCAAAACGCAGAGACCAGCGCCGCGCGGCCCGAAACAGCACTTTTTGCTCACCGTCAAAGCGCTGCGGCCGCAGGCCGGCATCGGTCAACTCACCCTCGCTGACGATGTTGCGTGACAGCACCGGCCCGATGGATGTGCCCATGCGCACCTGGTAACGCTGGCCCGAGACCAGCCATTCCACCTGGGCCGTGCCGTCCACCGGGCCACGGTAAAAGCCGCTGAGTTTGAAATTCAAGCGGGTGGAGGGTGGCCAGGCGAAGGGGGTTGGCGCTGCGGTCGATGCAGCCGGCGCCGGCACGGCGGCAACTGGCACTGGGGCAACCGGCACCGGCATCGGTGGCGCCGGATCGGGTGCCGGCACGGTTGGCGCTGGCTCGGGCAGGGCCTGGAGCGGTTGGGGGCTGGCCGCGTCCTGGACAGGTGGGATATCGGTGGGTGGATCGACGGCGGCCTGCGACATCGCGGTGTTGTCCGCCGCTGCTGGCGCCGAGGCGGCCGCCCGGGGCCGGGCCGCCGCCAGCGCCGCCAGGCGTGCCACCGGCGGCGCTGGCGGTGCCAGGACCGGCGGTGCGGCGGCCACCAGCTCACGCACAAACGCCACCTCGATGCGCGCCGGTGGCCGCTCACCCGCGCCCCAGCCCAGGCGCTGCTCGATCACACTTTCGGCCAGCAGCAGATGCAGCGCCAGCACCCCCAGGCCCAGCAAGCTCAGGCCAGCGCGCTCACACATCGAGCCAGGCGCGGCGGCGGCGCGCCTCGGTGCGGCCGGGTTTGTCTTGCAGGTGCAGCGACACCGCATCGGCTTGAAGGCTGCCCAAGCCCGGCTTCAGCCGCAGCCGCAACACCCGCTGGTCGCGCACCAGCAGCAGCTCAAAAACCTGGTTGCGCTGGATCCAGGCCAGCGCCTCGTCCAGACGGCGGATGCGCCAGCCGTCCACCGCCAGCAACTCATCGCCCGCCGACACGCCGGCCAGCGCCGCCGCGCTGCCAGTCAGCACGGTCTTGACCTGCACCCCGCTGACCACACCCTCGCTCAGCCGCAGGCCCAGCGCCGCGGCAAAACCAGCGCGCTCGGGCCGCTGCTCGATGCCAAAGGCGGGCAGCAACTCGGCCAGCGGCAACTCGTCGGTGCCGTGCACCCAGGCTTGCAACTCATCGGTCAGCGGCCGGCCGGCAAGCTGTGCCAGCACGGCGGCAATGTCGGCCTCGGTGATGGCCCCGCCACCACTGCGCTGCCACAGCCCCCGCATCAGCTCGTCCAGCGACGCACCCGCCTGGCGCAGCATTAGATCCAGCGCCAGCGCCACCAGCGCGCCCTTCTGGTAGTAGCTGACGCTGGCGTTGGGTGTGTTCTCGTCGCTGCGGTAGTACTTGACCCAGGCATCAAAGCTGGCCGCCGCCACGCTTTGCACCTGCCGCCCCGGCGTGGCCGCCACCGCGTTGACGGTCTTGGCCAGCAGGCGCAGGTAGCGCGGCGCATCGATCAGGCCGCAGCGCAGCAGCATCAAATCGTCGTAGTACGAGGTGAAGCCTTCAAAAAACCACAGCAGCTCGGTGTAGTTTTCGGCCTGGTGGTCAATCTGCGCCAGCTCGGCGGGTTTCAGCCGCTTGACGTTCCAGGTGTGGAAATACTCGTGGCTGATCAGCCCCAGCAAGGTGACATAGCCGTCGCTCAGCCCGCCCGCGTCGGCCCGCTCAGCACGTGCACCCCGCAGTTGCGGCAGATCGCGCCGGGCGGTGATCAGCGCGCTGCTGGCGCGGTGCTCCAGGCCGCCATAACCGTCGGCCACCGCATTGAGCAAAAACAGGTAGCGCTGGAACGGCGGCGGGCTGTGGGTGTCACCGTGCCAGAAGGCAATCTGCTGCTCGCAGATGCGGCACACGTCGTCCAGCAGGCGCTGGCCATCAAAGCCCGGCAAGGCGCCGGCGACAACAAACTCATGCACCACCCCGCCGGCCTGGAAGCTGCCGCGCCAGAAGCTGCCAAGCTCCACCGGGTGATCGGCCAGTTCGTCGTAATCGGCGGCTTCAAACTGCTGCCCAACTGCGCCCGGCAGTGGCCGCATCGCGGTGGCCACCCTCCAGCCCGCCGGCAGCCGGCCCAGGCTCAGGTGGTGCGGCTCGGCCTCGCGCCCCACCACCCGCAGGCACAGGCTGCTGGCATTGAAAAACCCCCGCTGCGCATCCAGAAACGCCGCCCGCACCGATGGGTCGAAGGCGTACACCCGGTAGCGCACGGTCAGCGCCGCGCGGCCGCTGCAGCGCAGCCGCCAGCTTGTTTTGTCGAGTTGCTGCAGCGGCAAGCTTCGCTGGCCCTGGCGTGCCGTCAGGCTGGACAAGTGGCGGCCAAAATCGCGCACCATGTAGCTGCCGCTGATCCACACCGGCAGGCTCAGCGTCAGCTCGGCCGCCGGCTGCGGCACCGTCAGCAGCACCTCAAAGTGGTGGCTGTGCAGATCGGCAAGGCTGATGCGGTAGGCGATCATCCGAACAAGCCTGCGGCGTCAGGTACCGGCCGCGCCCAGAAAACAGCACAGCGCGGCCACGGTGGACAAGCGGAACCGCAAGGTCAGCCAATGCGCCAGGCCTTGCTGCGGATAAACCTTGCGGTCCACCAGGTAACACACCACCAGCATCACGCCGTGCACCACCAGCCCGGCCGAGGCCGGCATCATCACCGCCAGCCAGGCCACCAGCGACGGCACCACACCCCAGACAAACAGCGAAGCCGGCGCCGCGCTGAGCCGAAACGCCAGCCCCCAGTGAATGCCGCCCAAAAACGACACGATCACCGCCGCGTAAGCTGCCAGGGCCAGCGTGGCATAAGGATGGGCTTCGGCATTGACCACCCAGACCAGCGCCGCGCCCAGCACAAACGGGATCAGCCCCAAATGGCCCAGCAGGCGGGCGGTGTCGGTCAACGGGGGCTGAAAACTGGCGGCAGGGCTCATGGCCCGGGATTGTCGCCGGGCCGGCCCATATCAGGACTTCAGGACTTCATGACTTCTTGGCCACCACCAAACGCGCTTCGATCTGCGCGGCGGGGATCGCGCCCGGCGCGCGGCTGCCATCCTCAAACACCATCGCCGGTGTGCCCTGCACCTTGTATTTTTTGCCCATCTCGGCGTTGCGCTCCAGCGCTGCGGTGTCGCAGGTGCCACTCACCTTGGCCGGGGATTGGCCGTCCACCATCCAGGCGCGCCAGACCTTGGCCGGCTCCTTGGCGCACCAGATGTCGCGCGATTTGGTGACGGAATCCGGCCCCAGGATCGGCAGCAAAAAGGTGTAGACAGTGACATCCTTCAGCGCCAGCAGATCCCGCTCCAGCCGCTTGCAATAGCCGCAATTGGGATCCGCAAACACCACCAGCTTGCGGGCACCCGTGCCCTGGCGGATCAACACGGCATCCTTCAGCGGCAGGCTGGCAAAGTCGATCGCAGTGAGCTTGTCCACCCGGGCCTGGGTCAAATCGATCTTGGATTTGGTGTCGATCAGCGCACCCTGGATCAGAAAGTTGCCGGTCTCGTCGGTGTAGACGATGTCGGTGCCCAGCCGCACCTCGTACAGCCCGGCCATCGGCGATTTGCTGACTTCGTCGATCTTCGGAAAATTGGGCAGGCGCTCGGCCAGGTTTTTGCGGATCGCCGCCTCGTCGGCCTGGGCCAGCGGGCTGATCAGCCCGGCCAGCAGCGCCAAAACAAGAGCCGCAAGGGCACGGGGTCGGTAGAAGGCGGTCATCGTGGGGTCCGTTGGGGGGGTGGATCAAGCGTCCAGCGCTCGGGCGGTGAGAAAGCGCTTGATCGGCGCAAGCTGGTTGAGCAGACTCATGCCCCGGTTGCGGAGTTCCCGCACAAGCGGCTGCGGTTGGGCAAACAAGTGGAGCAGGCCATCGGTCAGCAACGCCATCGCACGGGTGGCCAGCACCCGCTCACGCACGTAGCGGCGCAGCAGCGCGGCGTCGCCCAGCGCACGCCAGGGCTCACGCTGGGCAATCACCCGGGCCAGTGCAGCCACATCGGCCAGGCCCAGGTTCAGGCCCTGACCGGCCAGCGGATGCACCAGGTGCGCGGCATCACCCACCAGCACCCAGCCCGGGCCGCAGAGTGGATCGGCCTGCGCCACCGCCAGCGGCCAGGCGGAAAGCTCGCTGCGCAGTTTCAAGCCACCCAACTCACCGGCCGCGCTGCCGGTGGCCTGGGCCAGCGCGGCCTCAAACTCGGCCACAGGCGCGGCCCGCAGCGCTGCGGCCCGGTCGTTGGGCAGCGACCACACCAGGCCATAACTGCAAGCCGGCACGGGCCGGTCCAGCGGCAGCAGCGCCAGCACATCGGGCGAGCAAAACCACTGCCGCGCCAGCCCCAGGTGCGGCGCGCCGGCCACCAGCCGGGCGGCCAGCGCGGTTTGGCCATACGGCTGCAGGTCAAAGTGCACCCCCAGCGCCTCGCGCGACGCGCTGGCCTTGCCCTCGGCCAGCACGGTCAGCGCGGCGCTGCCGGCTTCCGCCTCGCTCACCCAGGCCAGGTGCGGCGCAAAGCGTGCAGCGGCCTGCAGTGCGGCGTCCAGCTCGGCCGCATCGACGATCCAGGCCAGCGCTTCGCTGCCTTGGCGCCAGGCAGAAAAATCGATCATGCCGCCGGCTGCATCACCCGCGACATGCATGTCCTCCACCACGGTCACCGCATCGGCCGGCAGCGCATCCCAGATTTTGAGTTCGGTCAGCAGCGCACGCGACGCAGCGTTCAGCGCGTAAGCCCGCACATCAACCTGGCCTGCCCGGGCCGCACCGGGCGCCACACCCACCAACCCAACCTGCAGGCCCTGCCGCGCCAGCGCCAGCGCCAGCGCCAGGCCCACCGCGCCGCGGCCACGGATGCACACATCAAGCGTTGTCATGGCGCGCATTGTAGAAACCCGGCGGCCGGGGCCAGGGCCGAATAAAATCAAGCTTTGCCAGGTCTGGTGGCCTGTGCGGGCCGCCGCACAAACCAAGCCCCAAAACCTCCCCTTCTGCCTGAAAGCCCCCCATGAGCCTCCAATGCGGCATCGTGGGCTTGCCCAATGTGGGCAAGTCCACGCTGTTCAATGCCCTGACCAAGGCCGGCATCGCCGCCGAAAACTACCCGTTCTGCACCATCGAGCCCAATGTCGGCGTGGTGGAGTTGCCCGATCCACGGCTGGCCGCGCTGGCCGCCATCGTCAAGCCCGAGCGGGTGGTGCCGGCGATCGTCGAGTTTGTCGACATCGCCGGCCTGGTGGCCGGTGCCAGCAAGGGCGAAGGCTTGGGCAACCAGTTCCTGAGCCATATCCGCGAGACCGACGCCATCGTCAACGTGGTGCGCTGTTTTGAGGACGACAACGTGATCCATGTGGCCGGCAAGGTCGACCCGATCAACGACATCGAGGTGATCCAGACCGAGCTCTGCCTGGCCGACCTGGCCACGGTGGAAAAAAGCCTGCACCGCTATGTCAAGGCGGCCAGATCGGGCAACGACAAGGAGGCGGCGGCGCTGGTCAAGGTGCTGGAAAAATGCCAGGCCGTGCTGGACCTGGCCCAGCCGGTGCGTGGCATCGATTTCAGCAAAGAAGAGCGGGCGATCCTGAAACCCCTGTGCCTGATCACTGCCAAGCCGGCGATGTTTGTTGGCAACGTCTCGGAAACCGGCTTCGAAAACAACCCCTACCTGGACCGGCTGAACGACTACGCGGCCAAACAAAACGCCCCGGTGGTGGCGATCTGCGCCAAGACCGAGGCCGAGCTGGCCGAGATGGCCGATGAAGACCGGGCGATGTTCCTGGCCGAGATGGGCCAGACCGAGCCGGGCCTGAACCGGCTGATCCGCGCCGCGTTCAAGCTGTTGGGGCTGCAAACCTACTTCACCGCCGGTGTCAAAGAAGTGCGGGCCTGGACCATCCACATCGGCGACAGCGCACCGCAGGCGGCGGGGGTGATCCACACCGATTTTGAGCGCGGCTTCATCCGCGCCCAGACCATAGCGTTTGCCGATTTCGTTGCCCTCAAAGGCGAACAAGGCGCCAAGGACGCCGGCAAGATGCGCGCCGAGGGCAAGGAATACGTGGTCAAGGACGGGGATGTGTTGAACTTCTTGTTCAATGTCTGACCGCGAACCGGTGTCAACGCCGACCCCGGCCAATGCACAGCGGCGCACAAAGCCCTCGTAAGCGCCTGCCTGCCGTCAGCGATCTGCCGTGGCCCTGCCCGCCCCACCCCACCTGCGCCGCTGGCTGGCCCCCTCGCTGCTGACCGCACTGGCCTACGTGCTGGCCGGCAAGGCTGCGCTGCTGCTGGCCATCCCGCCCGGTTTTGCCTCACCGATCTACCCCAGCGCCGGCCTGGCGCTGGCGGCCGTGCTGGTGTACGGCCGGCGTGCGCTGCCCGGGGTGGCGCTGGGCGCGTTTGCGATCAATGCGCCGTTGGGCGCGCTGCGCGAGCTGGCGCAATGGACCGCGCTGATCGTGCCCTTGGTCACCGCGCTGGGCGCCGCGCTGCAGGCCGCGCTGGGCGCCGCGCTGGTGCGCTGGCGCCTGCCCGGCCCGCTGCTGCTGGGCGAGCCGCGCGACGTGGCGCTGTTCTGCGCCCTGGGGGCGGTGCTGGCCTGCACCGTCAATGCCTCGCTGTCCACGCTGGCGCTGGCCGCTGCCGGCGTGGTGCCCGCCGGCGCCCGCGCTTTCACCTGGTGGACCTGGTGGGGCGGCGATACCTTGGGCGTGCTGATCGGCACCCCGATCGCGCTGACCTTGATCGGCCAGCCGCGCGCCGATTGGGCGGCGCGCCGCATCACGCTGGGCGTGCCGCTGCTGGTCACCACCGGGCTGCTGGTGATGGCCACGGTGCTGGTGGCACGCTGGGACACTCAGCGCAGCAAAAATGTCTTTGACGGTGATGCGGCAGCGGCCGGTGCGGCGCTGGACGCCAAGCTGCGCGAGGCGCTGTATGCGCTGCAGGCGATGCACGGGCTGTTCATCGGCTCGGACGATGTCTCGGCCGATGAAATGCGCCGCGTTGCCGAGCCCTGGCTGGCGATGCCGATCCAGGTGCAGGCGCTGGGCTTCGCGCAGCGGGTGGCCCGCGCCGACCAAAAACGCTACGAGGCAGCGGTGTCGCGCCAATCCGGCACCCCGTACCGGGTGTTCGAGCGGCCCGCGGTCAGGCCGTCCGACGCACCGCCTGCCGATGCCGACCTGGTGGCCGTGCGCTACATCGAGCCATTGGCGGCCAACGCGGCCGCGCTGGGTGTCAACTCGATGTCGGTGCCGGCCGCGCGCGAGGCCATCCAGCGCACGATCAACAGCGCCCAGCCCGCCGCCACCAGCGGGTTCCGCCTGACCCAGGAGGCCGGTGACCAGCGCGGCGTGGTGATTTACCGCGCGCTGTACCGCGAGCCGGCCCAGCCCGGCGGCACGCCGACGCCGGCCGAGCGGGCACAGGCCTTTCGGGGCGTGGTGTTTGTGACGCTGCGCATGCAGCAATCCCTGGTGGCGGCGATGCGCGACGCACCGGCCTACCTGGCCTGGTGCCTGTTGGAGCCGCTGCCCGCAGGCGCATCGCCAGCCGGCGCTGCCGGCGAATCCACACCCACACCCAAGCCCGCACTGCAGCGGCTGGCCGGCCCCACCGGCTGCGAGCACACGGCGCCTGGCGCATTGCTGCAGCAGCGCAGCATCACGCTGGGTGGCCAGCAATGGCAATTGACGCTGAGCGCCCAGCAAGGCCAGGTGCCCGATGCCGGTTATGGCAACGCCTGGCTGTTCTCCACCGTCGGGCTGCTGTCGGCGGCGATGCTGGCCGCGCTGCTGCTGACCGTCACCGGCCGCACCCGGCGCATCGAGGCGGCGGTTACCGAGCGCACCGCGGACCTGCAGCGCGAAGTGGCCGAGCGCCAGCGCACCGAATCCGCACTGCGCGAGAGCGAGCAGCGCTTTCGCAACATCTTTGACCATGCACCGATCGGCATCGTGTTTGCCGATCTTCAAGGCCGGGTGCAGGACGCCAACCCCAAGCTGCGCGAGCTGCTGGGCTATGGCGGGCCGACGCCGGCAGCACCCATGCCAGCCGATTTCACGCTGGCCGATTTCACGCTGGACGAAGACCGCGCCGACACCGAGCGCGATCTGGCGCGCTTGCTGCGCAACGAGTTGCCCGAGGTGCAGCGCCGCAGCCGCATGCGCCACCACGCCGGCCACACGCTGTGGGTGCGCACAAGCTGGAGTGTGCTGCGGGCCCCCAGCGGCCAAGCTGAGCGACTGGTGGCGGTGGTGGAAGACATCACCGAACACCAGAAACGCGAAGAAGCCGAGCAGGGCCGCCAACTGGCCGAGTCGGCCAACCAGGCCAAAAACGAGTTTTTGTCGCGCATGAGCCACGAGCTGCGCACACCGCTGAACGCGATGCTGGGTTTTGCCCAGTTGCTGGACCTGGACCGCCGGCCGGCACCGGCCACGCACCAGAAGGGCTGGATAGCCCAGATCCTGAAAGCCGGCTGGCATTTGCTGGCGATGATCAACGACACACTGGACTTGTCGCGCATCGACGCCGGCATGATGCGGCTGTCGCCCAGCCCGGTGGCGCTGCCGCCGCTGGTGGCGCATTGCGTGGCGATGGCCGGGCCGGCCGCCGCCCAGCGTGGCATCACGCTGACGGTGCAGCTCGACGCCGGCGCCAGCACCGTGCTGGGCGACGAAACCCGGATCAAGCAAGTGATCAGCAACCTGCTGTCCAACGGCGTCAAGTACAACCAGCCGGGTGGCAGCGTGGTGGTCAGCGCCGGCCGCAGCGCCGACCAGCGCATCGCGATCCGGGTGCAGGACACCGGCCTGGGCCTGAGCGCGGCGCAGCAGGCCGAGCTGTTCCAACCGTTCAACCGCTTGGGCCGTGAGCTGAGCAGCACCGAGGGCACCGGCATCGGCCTGGTGATCAGCCGCCGCCTGGCCGAGCTGATGGGCGGCGACTTGCGGGTTGAAAGCGCCAGCGGCCAAGGCGCCACCTTTGTCTTCACGCTGCCAGCGGCCACCGACGACAGCGCCGGCCCGCTGCCGGACCAACCGGCCGAAGACCCGGCGCTGCGCTACCGCCACCGGCGGGTGCACTACATCGAAGACAACGAGACCAATGTGGAAGTGATGCGCGGCATGTTGGCGCAACGCCCGCAGGTGACGCTGGCGGTGTCCGGCCTGGGGCTGGACGGCCTGGTGGCGATCCGAATGCACCGGCCCGACCTGATCCTGCTGGACATGCACCTGCCCGATGTGGACGGCCTGGAACTGCTGCACCAGTTGCAGCGCGATCCGGTCTGCGCCGACATCCCGGTGGTGGTGGTGTCGGCCGATGCCACACCGGCCCGGGTGGAGCAGGTGCTGGCCGCCGGCGCCCGCCACTACCTGACCAAGCCGGTGGACATGCTGGGCTTTTTTGCGGTGCTGGACGAGTTGCTGGAAGCCATCGACTCGCGCTATAGCTGATGGCGTGATCGCTTGCGGTGCATGCCGGCCGCCAAGGCACCAAGCTGAGGCGCATCAACGCCGTGGCCAAAGCCCGGCCCGTGCAGGGCCGACGCAGCGTGGCGCGGGCTGGCGCACAGCTTTCAGGCATGGCTATTGCTTGGAGCCCGTCAAGGGTGCAACGACGCATCCGCTGCGCTCGCAGCACCGACTTTGCGGCAATCGCCGCCCCTCGGCTTCCGGCCGCGTTGCCCTGCCCGCGCCATGGGCCAGCTTCCTCCAGCCTTCCCACTGCCCACACCATGTCCCACTTTTCCGATTTTTTACGCGCCGGCCATGCGCCCACGCTGTTTGCATCCTTCCTGTACTTTGCGTTTTCGTGCTGCATCTGGGTGCTCAACGGCGCCATGGCGCCGTTCATCGGCGAGACCTTCAACCTCAGCCCGGCGCAAAAAGGGCTGATGCTGTCGGTGCCCATCATTGCCGGCGCGCTGATGCGCTTTCCGCTGGGCCTGCTGTCGCAATACATCGGCCGCTAGTGCGCCACGCTGGTTGAGTTGGGCATGATCGCGGTGGCGATGCTGTTCGGCTTTTTCTTCGTGCACAGCTTCAACGAGCTGTTGGCGATGGGCGTGCTGCTGGGCATTGCCGGGGCCAGCTTTGGCGTGGCCTTGTCCCTGGGTTCGGGCTGGTTTCCGCCGCAGCACAAAGGCCTGGCCATGGGCCTGGTGGGGGCCGGCAACGTTGGCACCGCGGTGTCGGTGCTGGTGGCGCCGCCGCTGGCCAATTGGCTGGGCTGGCAAGCGGTGTACGGCGTGGCGGCGGTGGCCATCCTGCTGCCGATGGTGGTGATGGTGCTGTTTGCCAAAGAGCCGCCCGATGTCGACAGCCACGCCAGCCTGCGTGAGCACGTGGCCTGTTTGTTCGAAAAAGACGGTTGGGTTTTCAGCCTGATCTACGGCGTGACTTTTGGTGGCTTCATCGGCCTGACCACCTTTTTGCCCAGCTACTACTACGACCAGTTCAGCGTCAGCAAGGTGCAGGCCGGGCAGTTGACGATGCTGGCCGCCTTCATGGGGGCGGCGGTGCGGGTGCTGGGCGGCTGGATCTCCGACCGCTGGGGCGGCGTCAACACCCTCACTTTGGTGCTGGTGGTGGTGGCCGTCACGCTGCTGGGCGTGGGCCTGTCAAGCACCTCGCTGGCGCTGACCACGGTGTTGCTGATCGTCTGCTTTGCCGCGCTGGGTGCCGGCAACGGCGCGGTGTTCCAGCTCGTGCCACTGCGCTGGCCCACCACCACCGCCGTGGTGGGATCGATGATCGGCGAGATCGGTGCGCTGGGCGGTGGCCTGGTGCCCAATGCGATGGGGCTGTCCAAGCAATACATGGGCACTTATTTGTGGGGCTTTGCGCTGTTTGCGGTGCTGGCCGTGGTGATGTTGGGCGTGATGCGCACGATGCAGATCCGCTGGACCCGCACCTGGGCCGAGAAAGGTGGCCGTGCCCGTGCGGTGCCGGTGGCAGCAGCGGCCACCGGCCAGCGCTCGCCAGGGGTGCGCCGGGTCGGCTGAGCGTCGATCTTCAGCGCGGCAGGAAAAACAGCCAGACCAGCAGCAAGCCGTTCAGCAGCAGCGAAAACACCAGCGCCAGCTTCCAGGCCGCCGCCGGATCGCGCCGCAGCAAGGGTGTGGGCGACGGTGCACTGACCGGCCGCGACGCACCGCGCTCCAGCGCCAGCAGCAACTCCTCGGCGGTCTCGAAGCGCTGAGCCGCCTCGCGCGCCACCGCCTTGCACAGCAAATGGTCCAGCCAGATCGGCACATCGGGCCGCACCCGCGATGGGGCTGTTGGATCGCGCCGATAACGCGCGGTCTGAAAGGGCTCGATCTCGCCGTAGGGCAAGCGCCCGGTCAGCCACTGGTACAGCGTGACCCCCAGCGCAAACAAATCGCTGCCGGCATCGGCCACGCCGCCTTGCCACTGCTCGGGGTTCATGTAGCTGGGCGTGCCGGCATGCAGCTCACGCTGGGCCGCACCCTCGCGCCCACTCAGTGCCACGCCCAGGTCCAGGATGCGCCATTGGCCGTCGTCACCGCGGTGCAGGTTGCCGGGTTTGATGTCGCGGTGCACCACGCCCTGGCGGTGCAGCAGGCCCAGCGCACGGGTCAGCGCGGTGGCGGCGGCCACCACATCGGCAACCGCCGGGCGTGTGCCGCTGGCCAGCAACTGCTCCAGCGTCTTGCCGGCATGCCAGTCAAACACCGTGTACAGCGCGCTGGCATCAGCCGCACGCTCATGCACCCGCACAAAACCACGGCCATCACGGGCGGTGATGCGCTGGCCCAGCCAGGCCTCGTGCGCCAGCATCGCGCGCTCTTCCGGATCGCTGGCACGCGACGGGTGCAGGGTTTTGAGGGCCACCAACACCGACTGTGCGGCGGGTGCCCCGCGGCGCGGCGCCCGCGCCTGGTACAGCAGGTGCACGCCGGTATTGGCCACCAGCGCGGTGATCGTATGGCCGTCCAACACCTCGCCCACCTTCAGCAGCGGCGGCGGCGCCAGCCGGCGGCCGTGCGCCAGCTCGTCGTGCAACTGGCGGGCGTCGACGCCGGTCACACGCAGCACCAGCGCGCTGGCGTTGTCTTGGCTGCCGGCTGCCAGCGCCGCAGCCACCAGTGCATCGCTGGCCTGCTGGGCGCTGCCCGCGCGCGCCAGACTGGCCAGGCGCCGGGCTTTCAAGGCGCCGTGCACACCGTCGGTGGTGAGCACAAAACAATCGCCGACGCGCACATCGCCCTGCGCAAAGTCCAGCCGCACCGCATCGTCCAGGCCCATCGCCCGGGTCAGGCGGCTGCGCTGGTCGGGCTGTTCAAACGCATGGTCGGTGCTGAGCTGCATCAGCTCGTCGATCAACTCGTCGGGTCGGCTGGCGCCATCGGCCGCTGGCGCGCCGTCCAGGCCCGGCCGCAGCAGCCAGGCCCGGCTGTCGCCCACATGGGCCAGGGTCCAGGTCTGGCCTTGCAGTGCCAGCGCGGTCAAGGTGGTCAGCGCGGCGCCGCCCTGCTGGCCCTGGCGGCGCCGGTTGTGGTCGGCCAGCCAGGCGTTTTGCGCGCCGATCAGGCGGTCGAACACCACCGTGGTCTCCCAGGTGGCCGGGGTGGCAAAAAAATCGCCCAACAAGCCCATCACCGTGGTTTGCGCCGCCTCCAGGCCCTGGCCGCCGGTGGACACGCCGTCGGCCAGCGCCGCCACCAGGCCACGCGCTTCATCGGGTGCCGGGGCTTGCACCACGCCGCCAAAATCCTCGTTCAGCGCGCGGGGCCCGCGTTGGCTGGTGTAGCCGATGTCAACCGTGAAACTCATGCCGTCATTGTCATGGCTGCCGGACAGTGACAAACCCCGCAGGCCCCGAACCCAGCCTCGCGCCGGTCTTTGGCACTCATCAACAGAGAGTGCTAATATTCTTGGAACAAAACCCACCGAGGCCTATCCCACCCGCCATGAACGCTATTGCCACCACCACCACCGCTTTGTCCGTGCGTGACCCCTGGGCCCTGGTGCCCTCGCTGGGCAACCTGGACGCCTACATCTCGGCCGTCAATCGGCTGCCGATGCTGACGCAGGACGAAGAACACCAGTTTGCGCGCCGTCTGCGCGACGAGGCCGATGTGGCGTCGGCCGGCCGGCTGGTGTTGTCGCATCTGCGGCTGGTGGTGTCGGTGTCGCGCCAGTACCTGGGTTACGGCCTGCCGCATGGCGACCTGATCCAGGAAGGCAATGTGGGGCTGATGAAGGCTGTCAAGCGCTTCGACCCCGACCAGGGTGTGCGGCTGGTGAGTTATGCGCTGCACTGGATCAAGGCCGAGATACACGAGTACATCCTGCGCAACTGGCGCATGGTCAAACTGGCCACCACCAAGGCGCAGCGCAAGCTGTTTTTCAACCTGCGCTCAATGAAGCAGCGCCTGAAAAGCGACGCCAGCGATGCCGATGCGCACCGCAACACCTTGTCACCGGCCGAGGTGGCGCAGATGGCGACCACGCTGAACGTCAAGCCGGCCGAGGTGATCGAGATGGAAACCCGCTTGTCGGGCGGTGATGTGGCGCTGGAGCCGCAGACCGACGACAGCGAAGAAAGCTACGCCCCGATTGCCTACCTGGCCGATGACAGCAACGAGCCCACCCGGGTGCTGGAAGCGCGCCGGCGCGATGCCCAATCGGGCGAAGGCCTGGTGCTGGCGCTGGAGGTGCTGGACGCCCGCAGCCGGCGCATCGTTGAGGAGCGCTGGCTGAAGGTCAACGACGACAACTCGGGCGGCATGACCTTGCACGACCTGGCGGCCGAATACGGCGTCAGCGCCGAGCGCATCCGCCAGATCGAGGTGGCGGCGATGAAAAAGATGCGCAAGGCGCTGGAAGCGACGGCCTGAAACCACAACGCCTGGGCGATGCCAGGCGTTGCAGAGCAAGCGGCGCCCGGTTTACTGGCGTTACGCATTCAGCCCACGCGGCGCCGATGCAGCTTGCCCACCGCCAGCACGCCGGCCAGCATCAGCACCCATTTTCCCAGCTCGGGCACCGCGCTGCTGATATGGATGTTGTCCACGCCCACCACCTCAAAGACCGAGTCTGAGCTGTCGTGGTATTCGGGCTTGATCGTCAGCTCGCCCAGGTTGGCCAGCGCCAGCGGCAGCAACGGGCCAAACGTTGCGGCATCCAGCACCAGCGAGTAGCTGTGCCATTGGCCGTCTGCCGGCGGTTGCTGCAGTCCGGCGGCGTCGGCCGTCAGGCTCAGGTTGCCACCACCCAGCGTGATCTCGCCAAAGCCCGCATAGTCGGCTGCGCTGCTGCTGATGTTCCTGGCATCAAACGACAGTGTGCCGCCCAGGTAAACCGACCAGTTGCCAAGCGCCGCCGCCGGCAGCAGCAGCCGGAAATCGCCAAACGAGCTATCGGTGATCTGCAAAAAACCGCCACTGTTGCCGCCGCTGGCCTGATACACCATGTCACCACCGTCAAACACGGTCCAGCCCTGGGCGTCGCTGTCAAAGCTGTAGGCCAGGTTGGCCTGGGCCGGAGCCGTCAACGACAACAGCGCGGCGCCCAACGCAGAAACCAGCAGGTGCTTCATGGGGATCCCTCTGTCCAGGGACCAGTGGCACAACAGCCCTGGCCCGATGCGTGAAAAATAACACGCAGCGCACAGGCCCCACCCCCTCGGACGTGGGTCAACTGGTGTCAGCGAGTAACAGCTTCAGGTCATCGGCCAGCGCTTGGGCGCCGCTGCCGTAACGGGTAAACAGCCGCACCCGGCCCTTGGCATCAAACACGTAGGAGCCGGCGGTGTGGTCCACCGTGTAGCTGGTGTCGGTCTTGCCGGGCACCTTGGCAAAAAACACTTTGAATTCCTTGGCCGCCGCCTTGGTTTGCTCAGGCGTGCCACGCAGGCCGACCAGATCGGGCCCGAAATTGCCGACGTAGGCTTTGAGCAAGGCCGCCGTGTCGCGCTCGGGGTCTACCGTGACAAAAATGCCCTGCACCCGTGCACCATCGGCGCCCAGCGCACGCTTGACCTCGGACAGCTCGGCCATCGTGCTGGGGCACACATCCGGGCACTGGGTGTAGCCGAAGAACACCACCACCACCTTGCCTTTGAAATCGGCCAGCGTGCGGGCCTGGCCGTCGGCATCGGTCAGCGCCAGCGTGCGGGCGTATTCAGCGCCGGTGATGTCGATCGCCTTGAAAACCGGTCGGGCGGCAGCGCCGGGCGGTGATGC
>JANOBL010000775.1:0-2819 GCA_031411635.1 Betaproteobacteria bacterium | reverse complement strand
GGCCTTTGGGGATGGCTTGCAGGCCGCCGCGCACGATCTCGGCCATGTAGGCCGCCGCAAACAAGGTGATGCCCACCAGCACCCGGATCAGCACATCGATGCTGGTGCCCGGCGGCATGAACAGCGGGAACATGAAGCTGGCCATGAACAGCACGCTGATCAGCGGCACGCCGCGGATCAGCTCCACATACAACACGCAGATCGTCTTGATCGCCGGCATCTTGCTGCGCCGGCCCAGCGCCACCGCCACCGCCAGCGGAAACGCACCGACGATCGACAAGGTGGCCAGCATGATGGTCAGTGGCAGGCCACCCCAGCGGTCGGTCTCGACCGGGCTCAGACCCAGCACGCCACCCTTCATCAGCGCAAAAAACAGCGCCAGCACCAGCGCCCACAGCAGTACCAGCCAGGGCTTCCAGAACAGCCGCACGCAGCTTGCCATCAGCAGCCCCACCAGCATGATGGTGGCAATCTGGGGCCCCCATTGCTGGACAAACGGGTAGCGGCCAAAGATGATCAGCCGGTATTTTTCGGTGATCACGCCCCAGCAGGCGCCCACACCGCGTGCCGCCTGGCACTGGTCGTAATTGGCCACCACCACGGCCTTGAGCACAGCCCAGCTCAGCAGCTTGGGCAGCAGCCACAGCACCAGCGCCAGCATGATCAAGGACACCACCGTGCTGGGCAGGTTGCCAAACAGATTTTTGCGCACCCAGGGCACCAGGCCTTCAGTGGCCACCGGGGCGGGGCGCGGTTCGATCGGGGTAAATGATGCGGTCATGGGGGTTTCACCGTTCCTTGATCGCAGCGCGCTGGTTGTACCAATTCATCAAGCCAGAGGTCAGCAGCGAGGTGGTCAGGTACACCGCCATGATCAGCGCAATGCACTCCACCGCCCGGCCGGTCTGGTTGATCGCGGTGTTGGAGATCGACACCACATCCGGGTAGCCGATGGCCACCGCCAGCGACGAGTTCTTGGTCAGGTTCAGGTACTGGTTGGTCATCGGCGGGATGATCACGCGCAGCGCCTGCGGCAGCACCACCAGCCGCATCTGATGGCTGCGTGAAATGCCCAGCGCACCCGAGGCCTCGCTCTGGCCGCGAGGCACCGACGCGATGCCGGCGCGCACCACTTCGGCCACAAACGACGCGGTATAGAACGTCAGCCCCAGCAGCACCGAGATGAACTCGGGTGTGAACGAGCCACCACCCTCCACCGACACATCGCCTGCCTTGGGCAGGTTCCAGGCACTGGGCGCGCCGCCCAACACCCAGCCCACCAGAGCACCGGCAATCACCAGCGCCACCGCAGGCCAAAACACCGGGCGCGGCTGGCCGGTCTGCTCAAAACGCAAGCGGGCAGCACGGGCCCAGGCCCAGGCCAGGCCGGCACCCACCACCGCGCCCAAGGCGGCCAGCGCCTGGCCGGTCTGCCACACCGGCAGCGGAAACGACAAACCACCCTTGCTGAGAAACACCATCCCACCAAGCTGCAGCGGCTCACCGGGATCGGGCAGCCACTCGGTCAGCAGCAGGTACCAAACAAGCAACTGCAGCAGCACCGGGATGTTGCGGAACAACTCCACATAGCCGTAACACAGCCCCCGCACGATGGCATTGCCGGAGAAACGGCCCACGCCCACCAGCGTGCCCAGCAGCGTGGTGAAGACGATGCCGATGATGGCAACGCGCAAGGTGTTGACGATGCCGACCAAAAAGGCCTTCCAGTACGGATCGACCGATTCGTAGGGGATCAGCGCCTCGCCGATGTCAAACCCGGCCGGCCCGGTGAGAAAGTCAAAGCCGCTCTGGATGCCACGCACCCGCATGTTTTCCAGTGTGTTGTGCGCCAGAAACCAGACTGCCAGGCCGATCAGGCCCAGCGCCAGCACCTGGAACAGCAGCGCACGCACGGCGCGGCTGCGCAGCGACCAATCACGTTTTGAAGGGGGAGCGGCACGGGCCGTCATGGGCAAAGCTCCTTCAGCCTGGGCTGGCAGGCTGCAGAGGAAACAACAAAACGACGTGGGCGGTGTTGGCCGGCGTCATCGCAAAGGGTGACGCCGGGCAGCCGGTGAGGATTACCGAACCGGCGGGGCGTACATGATGCCGCCCTTGTTCCACAGGTTGTTGATGCCACGCGGCATGCCCAGCGCGCTGCTCGGACCCACGTTGCGCTCAAAGATCTCACCGTAGTTGCCGGTGGCCTTGACCGCCTTGGCGGCCCATTCCTTGTCCAGGCCCAGCAGCTTGCCGGTGTCCTCGGTGCCACCCAGGATGCGGCCGATCACCGGATCGTCGGTCTTGCTCTTCAGCGTATCCACATTGGCCTGGGTGATGCCGTACTCCTCGGCCTCGATCAGCGCGTAGATCACCCACTTGGCGATGGCAAAAAACTCATCATCACCGCGCCGCACCGACGGGCCCAGCGGCTCTTTGGAAATCAGCTCGGGCAGGATCAGGTGCTCGGCCGGCACCTTGGCCTCCTTGTTGCGGATCGAGGCCAGGCCCGACGCATCGGTGGTGAACGCCTGGCAGCGGCCCGAGAAATAGGCGCTGGTCGAGGCCTCTTGCTTCTCAAACACCACCGGCTTGATGTCCAGCTTGTTGGCGCGCGAGAAGTCTGTCAGGTTCTTCTCAGTGGTGGTGCCCGATTGCACACACACGGTGGCACCCTTGAGCTGCTTGGCGCTCTTGATCTTGCCCTTGGCCGGCACCATGAAGCCCTGGCCGTCGTAGTAGGTGGTGTTGGTGAAGTTCATGCCCAGCGACGCATCGCGGGTGAGTGTCCAGGTGGTGTTGCGCGACAGGATGTCGAT
>JANOBL010000774.1:0-2259 GCA_031411635.1 Betaproteobacteria bacterium | reverse complement strand
CACCGGCCGGCCTTGCGATTCGTACCAAGCCGAGGCCGCCAGGTGCAGCCGGGCCAGCACGTCGGGCTGTTCACGCGCCAGCCGGGCGCGTAGAAAATCGGCAAACAAGCGGTGATAGCGCCATTCACGCTCTGGGGCCGTGCTGCCTGGCGCAGCGGCTTGCTCGCTGCCGGCGCCGATCGGCGTGATGAACAAGTTGGCCGCGTCCAGTTGATCCAGGATGCGGCGGCTGTCGCTGCGTGGACACAAGGCCTGGCACAGCGCCGGGTTCAACTGCCGCAGCAGGCTGGTGCGCAACAAAAAGTCCCGGATCTCCGGGGTTTGCCGGGCCAGCACATCCTCGGCCAGGTAATCGGCCACCGCCCGGTCGGTGCCCGAAAACTGCTGGATGAACAACGCCACCGAGCCCTGCCGGGCGATCACCGCCTGCAGCGCCATCGACGCCAGCCACAGCGCAGCAATCCAGCCCTCGGTTTTGCGCAGCAGCTCGTGCAGTTGGTCGGGCAACAGCCCGCCGGCGGCGGCCGGCTGGCGCAGCGCAAAAAGCTGCTGCGCCTCGGCCAACGTGAAGCGCAGTTGCTCGGTGTCGATTTCCAGCAACTGGCCGGCCGCGCGAAGCCGGCCCAGGCCCAGGTCCGGCAGGCTGCGCGAGCCCAGCACAAGCTGGCCACCGCGTGGCAGGTGGCTGATGATCTCGCGCACCAGGCTGAGCACGGCCGGCTCGGTGATCAGTTCAAAGTCATCGAGAAACAATGCAAACGGCGCGTCCAGGCCGGCCAGCGTTGCCAGTGCATCGGGCGTGGCCAGTCCCGAGTCGATCGCCAGGGCCGTCACCGCCTGTTGCAGGCAGGCCAGAAAGCGCGGCACATCGTTGTCGGCGCGGTCCAGGGTCAACCAGGCGGTGGCCACGCCTTGGGCGGCCAGGTGATCACGCAGTTGCACCATCGTGCAGGTCTTGCCAAAGCCGGCCGGTGCCCGCACCAGCACCAGCTTGACCGGACCGGCCGCACGCACCGCCTGCCAAATCGGGTGGCGCCGCACCTGGCTGGTGGCCACGCCGGGTGGCACCAGCTTGGACCGGGGCAGGCCCGGCGCTGCCGTGCCAGGGTCAAGCCGCAGCCCGGGCGCCGCGGCTGCGCTGGCGGGGCTGAAGGTCAACGGGGCGGCCATGGCCGGCCATTCTGGCCCGGCGCTGCGGCGCGGCGTCGCCACCCTGGGGACAGCGGTCTGGCCATGCCCGGCCCCGCCGTGCCGGACAATCAAGTCCCTCCACAACCTTGCCCAGGCACTGCGCTATGGCCATCCAATGGTTTCCCGGCCACATGCACAGCACGCGCAAGGCGATCACCGAGCGTGTGAAGGCCGGCATCGACGTGGTGATCGAACTGCTGGACGCCCGCCTGCCCGGTGCCAGCAGCAACCCCTTGCTCGCCACGCTGACCGCCGGCAAACCCACGCTGAAGCTGCTGAACAAGCAGGACCTGGCCGATGCCAGCCGCACCGGGCTGTGGCTGGCGCATTTCAACGCACTGCCCGACACCCGGGCCATCGCGATGGACGCCAGCGCCGCCGTGCCGGTGGCCGCGCTGGTGGCCGGCTGCCGGGCACTGGCACCGCTGCGCGGTGGCATGACCAAGCCCTTGCGGGTGTTGATCTGCGGCATCCCCAACGTGGGCAAATCCACGTTGATCAACAAGCTGGTGGGCAAAAAAGCCACCAAGACCGGCGACGAAGCCGGCATCACCAAGACCGAGCAATGCATTGCGCTGGCCAGCGATGTGCTGCTGTATGACACACCGGGCATGCTGTGGCCCAAGATCGTGGTGCCACGCAGCGGCTACCACCTGGCGGCCAGCGGCGCGATAGGCCGCAATGCCTATGACGAGCAAGAAGTGGCGCTGGAACTGCTGGAGACCTTGTTGCCCGCTTACGCGGCGCTGGTCGAGGCCCGGTATCGGTTGGAAGGCCGGCTGAGCGGCGTGGCCGGTTTGCAGCCGGAACAACTGCTGGAGGCCATCGCCCGCCAGCGGGGCCTGGTGCAAACCGGCGCCAGGCTCAACCTGCAGAAGGCGGCCGAGGTGCTGCTGAATGATTTCCGCGCCGGCGCGCTGGGCCGCATCACGCTGGAGACGCCGGCCGAGTTTGCGGCGGGGCTGGCCGCCGGGCTGGCCGATGAAGCAGCGCGTCAGGCTGTCAAGGCGGAAAAATCAAAAAAGAGCAGCCGCAGTATGGTGTGATCCCGCGCCAGCCAACTTCGTC
>JANOBL010000773.1:0-2371 GCA_031411635.1 Betaproteobacteria bacterium | reverse complement strand
CCCCCTTGAAAGGGGGAGGGGGCAAGATCACTTCGCGTCAGCGATGCACTTCTTGGTGAAGCTGGCCTTGGCGGCGCCGGCCAGTTTTTTCTCGGCAGCGGTTTTGTCGCAGGCTTCGGCGGCCGGTGACTTGGCCATCATCGCGCCGTCGCCCGAGCACTTCTTGACAAAGCTGTTCTTGGCAGCGCCGGCCAGCTTTTTCTCGGCGGCCTTGGCTTCGCAATCGGCGCTGGCCATCTTGGGGGCTTCTTTGTGGGCATTGGCATGGGCCAGGCCGGTGCACAAATACATCGCGACAACAACGGCGGAGAGTTGCTTGATCATGGTGCTTGTCCTCTTTTGGAAAGGTGGTGGGTGAAGCCCGGTGGGCCGGGGCCGATTGGATCAGAGCGATCCGGTGGCGGCAATCACACAACGCAAATTGGCCGCCAGCGTGCACGCGGCGTGCAAACACGGGCCTGCCGCGTGACAAGCGTCACAGGATTCGGCGGGGATGCGACAAGGCCTCGTGCGCCGCATGCAGCCGGCGCACCAGCACCGCGATGAACGCGGTGTCAAAGCGCTGCCGGGTCGGCGGGCTCAGCCGGGCCAGCGATTCGGGTGTGAAAGCGATCGTGGTGGCCGGCGCCGAGACGATCACATCGGCGCTGTGCAGCCGCAGATCGGGGCTGGGCGCCAGGTAGGCCATCTCGCCCACCGAGGTGCCGGCACCGAGCTGGGCCACACGCTGGCTGTCGCGGTACACATCGATGCGGCCCTGGGCAATGATGTGGAAGGTGCGGCCTTCCTCGCCCTTGCGGTACAGCGCAGCGCCGTATTTGTGGCGCAGCCACTGCGCGCGGTGCACCACCTCCCACAGCTCGACATCGCCAAAATCGTGGAAAAACTCCAAGGTGCGCAGCAGGTTGAAGCGCTCGGAATCCAGCACGTCCTGCAGCCGCACCACCGGCACATCACCCAGCGACACCAACTGCGACCAGGCGGCGGCAAAGGCATCCCAGCCGGCCGGCCGGTCCTCGGGCAACTTGGACAAGGATTGGCGCAGCAGCGCGTCCATGCGTGGTGGCACACCGTCGCGCAGGTCCAGCAGCGATGGCACCTCGGCGTGGTAAATCTGGTTCATCAGCGCCACCTGGTTGCCGGCGTCAAACGGCGGCCGGCCGGCCACCAGGTGGTACAGCACCGCGGCCAGCGAGTACAAATCGGCGCGTGCGTCCAGCTCATTGCCTTCAAGCTGCTCGGGCGACATGTAGGCCAGCGAGCCGACGCGGAACACCTGGGTGCGGTCGCTGCCGTGGTCAAACACGCTGCCAAAGTCGGTGATCTTGATGTCGGTGACCAGGTCGTTGGTCAAGCTGGCCAGGATGTTGGCCGGTTTGACATCGCGGTGGATCAGCCCCAGCCGCGACACATAGCCCAACGCCATCGCGCACTTGAAGCCGATCTCGACGATCTGGTCCAGCGGCAGCAGCGCATCGGGCCGGCAAAAGCGCCGCAAGGTGTCGCCCGGCACGTACTCCATCACCAGGTAGGGCTGGTCGGGGTCGGGCACCGCGTCAAAGATCTTCACCACGTTGGGGTGTTGCAGCTTGCCCACCAGCGCGGCCTCGGCGGCAAAAAAGCGCTCGCGGTAGTGGTTTTCAACACTCTCGCCGGGCGTGGCGGCGCGCACCCGCTTGATCGCCACCAGGCGCTGGGCAAACTCGTCGTCGGCCAGAAACACCTCGCTGGTGGCGCCTTCCCCCAGCCGCGCAATCACCAGGTATTTGCCGATGCGCAGCGGCAGGCCCGGATCACGCAGGGCCGACACGTTGGCGGAGGGAAGGGCAGTGGACAGGGGCTGGCGTGCTGACATGGCGCTCTGGAGGTTCAAGCCTGGTTCTCGGCAGATCGGTGCCGGGACTTAAAGCCAGCCGGGCGCCAATGCCCCGAACCGTAGAATCCTGCACCATGATCCAAGCCAAAAAGGACTTGCTGGCAGCGCTGGCCGCAGCGGTGCAGCAGCTTGCACCCGACACCCCGTACAGCGCTGCTTTTGAGTCGCCCAAACAAGCCGCGCATGGCGATTTGGCGATCACCGCCGCGATGCAGCTTGCCAAGCTGCTAAAGCGCAACCCACGTGATCTGGCCAGCGCGCTGGTGTTAGCGCTGCAGGCCCAGCCGGCGGTGCAGCAATGGGTGGCGGCGCTGGAAATCGCCGGCCCGGGCTTTATCAACATGCGCCTCAAGCCGGCCACCAAACAGGCCGTGGTGGCCGAGGTGCTGGCCGCCGGTGCGGCATTTGGCCAGCAACCGGCCAACGGCAAGAAGCTGATGGTGGAGTTTGTCTCGGCCACCCCCACCGGCCCGCTGCATGTGGGCCATGGCCGGC
>JANOBL010000772.1:0-3137 GCA_031411635.1 Betaproteobacteria bacterium | reverse complement strand
ACACCGCGGCACCCGTCGGCGTGCTGCACAGTGATGACGCGGGGCAATGCGCGCTTGCAGGCTTGATTTCATCCATCGGCGACGCGTCGTTCGGAAGCACGGCGCTCGCGCAGTTGAATCGTTGGATGCCTTTGTGCTGGTGGTCGGTGTATCGGCTGCGCGCAGACGGTCCGCCCACGATGCACGCTTCCGGAAGCTATTGCCTCCCCGACAGGACCCAGGAATCATTTCGCGCCTACCGTGCCGGCCTGTACCGCCGCGACCAGACCTTTGCGGCGGCATGGGAGCGCGTGCGCAAAGGCCAGCCGGTCATGATCCATTGGGACGCACGCGAACTCGCGCCCGCACACCGCGAGGCGATCTACAACCGACACGGTTTGCGCGAACGGCTGTCCCTGGTGTCGGGCGATGAGCAGCAAGGGATGCTGGCTGTCAACCTATACCGCCACACGGACCAGAGCCCGTTCTCTGACGACGCCATCGACGCCGTTCGCCGCTTGGCCAAGCCAATCCTGGCCTGTGTGTCCAAGCACATCGCCCTTGCATCGCAAGAGGCGGAGCCTGCCGCGGTTGTCAGCGCGCTCGTCGGTTTGACAGCACGCGAATTGGATGTCTGCACGCGCCTGCTGAAGGGGTGGACGCACGACGGCATCGCTGCCGATCTGAATCTGTCGCCGGCAACGGTCAAGACCTACCGGGACCGGGCCTTCAAGCGGCTCGGGATCCACCACCGCAACGAGCTGTTCGCCATGGCGATGTCTGGGCTGATGCAGGGCTCAGGCGTCGCCACGAAGGCTGCTCCCAAGGGAGCTTGACTGACTCTCAAGGCAGTCACTGCATGGCGATCCGGAGGGCTTTGCAGCGAGGTCGGCGTACTCGAGTGATGGCCACGGTAGTCGCTCATTGTTTCTTCGATACCAGGGTCAAGATGTCGTAGCTGGCCACGAGTTCGCCGTGCTGATTGGTGACTTCCACATCCCACGCAACCACACCCTGGCCCACGCCCTTGTCGTCTCGCTTGTTCCGGTCGATCTTGCGCTTGGCTGTCAGCCGCGCCTGGATCGTGTCGCCGATCCCGACCGGCTTGATGAAGCGAAGCGTGTCCAGACCGTAGTTCGCCAGCACCGGTCCGGGCGCAGGCGACACAAACAGGCCAGCGGCCGCTGACAGGACAAAGTAACCGTGGGCAATGCGCTTGCCGAACGGCGACTCCTTGGCCGCGATCTCATCGAAGTGCATGTAGAAATAGTCGCCCGAGATGCCGCCAAAGGCGACGATGTCGGCCTCGCCCACGGTACGCCGGTGCGTCAGCAGCGAGTCACCGATCTGTAGGTCTTCGAAGTAGCTGCGGAACGGGTGCAGCGGCGTGTTGTTGACTTTGGCGCCGCGCACGTGCTCACCGGTGACGGCCGCCAGCATTGTTGGCGAGCCCTGTACCGCTGCACGTTGCAGGTAGTGCTTGACGGCGCGGACACCGCCGAGTTCCTCACCACCGCCCGCACGCCCAGGGCCGCCATGCTTGAGTTGCGGCAGCGGCGATCCGTGGCCGGTGGATTCGACAGCCGCCTCGCGGTCCAGGATCAGCAGGCGGCCGTGCGACGCAGCGGCTGCGGGGATGGCCTGCGCCGCAATCTTCGGGTCGCGCGTGACCAGGGTGCCGACCAGACTCCCCTTGCCCAGCGCCGCCAGTGCCAACGCTTCTTCCAGGCCATCGTAGGGCATCAGCGTGCTCACGGGGCCGAAGGCCTCCACGTCGTGTACCGCTGGGGCGTCAAACGGCCGGTGGCAAACCAGCAGCGTGGGTGAGAAGAACGCTCCCTCCGAAACACCATCACCCAGCGGCGCAAAGCCGTCCAGCGCACCGCAGACCAGATCGGCGCTCTTCATCAGCATGGCGACCCGATCGGCCACGTCGGCATGCTGCGCGTGCGAGGCCAACGCGCCCATGCGCACGCCTTCGACAGCCGGGTCACCGACCACGGTCTTGGCAAGGCGCGCGCGCAGCATTTCGGTAATGGCGTCCAGGTGCTTGCGCGGGACCATGGCGCGGCGGATCGCGGTGCACTTCTGCCCGGCCTTGGTCGTCATCTCGCGCGCCACTTCCTTGACGAAGAGATCGAACTCCTCGTCATCAGGGGTCACGTCGGGTGCCAGGATGGCGCAGTTCAAGGAATCGGCCTCGGCGTTGAACGGCACGCTGTGTCGCACCAGGTTCGGGTGCACGCGCAGCTTGGCGGCGGTATCGGCCGAGCCTGTGAAGGTCACCACATCGGCGCCATTGAGCCGCTCCAGGAGGTCGCCGGTCCCGCCGATGACCAGTTGCAAGCTGCCCTCGGGCAGGATGCCCGACTCCACGATCATGCGCATCGCGGCTTCGGTCAGGTAGCTGGTGGCCGAAGCCGGCTTGCCGATGCAGGGCATGCCAGCCAGGAAGGTCGGCGCGAACTTTTCCAGCAGGCCCCAGACGGGGAAATTGAACGCGTTGATGTGCACCGCGACGCCGCCGCGCGGCACCAGGATGTGAGTGCCGGCAAATCCGCCCTTCATGCCGAGCGAAATCGCCGGCCCCTCGTGGACGACGTTGCCGGAAGGCAACTCGTTGCTGCCAATGTTCGCGTAGGCGAACAGTGTGCCGGCACCGCCTTCGATGTCGATCCAGCTGTCGGCGCGCGTGGCGCCTGTATGGGCCGAGACCGCATAGAGCGCCTCCTTGCGCTCCAGCAGGTATTTGGCGAGTGCCTTCAGCCGCTGCGCGCGCTCCTGAAAGTCCAGCGCCATCAGCGCCGGCACGCCCTTGCGCCTGGCGTGTTCGAGCGCCTCGGTGAAGTCGATGGTCTCAGCGTGGGTGGCCGCGACCGGCTTGCCGTTGATGGCGCTGCGCAGGGTCTGCGCAGCCTGGTGGCCGAGCCAACGGCCGCCGATATAGCTTTGTAGCGTGGTGGTCATTTGGGTGTGTTCCATGGTTTTGGTGGAAGGTGGGCCAGCGTACCGGTCAAATCCGCTCGATCACCAACGCGATGCCCTGGCCCACGCCGATGCACATCCAGATGTCCCCGAGTGTCAAGACGGTCAGCACCTACCGCACCCACTTGCTGCAGAAACTGGACATTTCCAGCAACGCCGAGCTGGGTGCCATA
>JANOBL010000771.1:0-2079 GCA_031411635.1 Betaproteobacteria bacterium | reverse complement strand
CATGTGCACTCCAAACTCCCACCGCTGCGCTGCGCAGTGGCGTGCTGTGGCGGTCCCCTGCCAGACCTTGCGGTCATCACAGGCAACCTGTTCCGATGCACGAAAAACGTGAAACTGCCGGAGAAGGAATCGCCCTGGACTGCGGTTTGATCAAACTTTCGATCAGGTTTGCAGCGGGGCCGCGTGCGGCAAAGCGTTTGGAGTAGGCGGCGCCGCTGTCACCCGGCCCCGCGCAGCGCGCAAAGGCTTGCCTTGCGCTGCAAGCACTGCCGCACCGGACAACGGCCGGGGCTGTGCACCCACGCCTTTTGGCGTGTGCAGATCACAAGGGAGGTGGTGGGACGGCATGCGGACCCGGTAGGCTCTGACGCAAATCACAGGCCGCCTTGAAGCATCGGCGATCTGCAATTCATGACCTTTTGTGTTTCCCGGTGACGGGACGGCTGTAACAACGGATTTCTTCCAGCTTGCCAACCCGGCCGCCGCATCACTTGGGGATTTGCGGCCTGCCGCACTGGCGCAGCTATTGCATCAACGCTTTTTGACGCCTTGTAAGACGCCACACCACGATAGCACCGGGCATGCCCGGGTAAACTCTGAAAAATCAAGCACTTACGGCCCAATCGTGGCTCGGATCATTATAAGCAGCAAAGTCTCGGCGCCCCCTCACCCAGAAAGTACAGCGCCGGTGGTGCGCCGGGTGGTGGTGGACGAGGCCGGCGAGGGCCAGCGGCTGGACAACTTCTTGTTGCGCCTGCTCAAAGGTGTGCCCAAGACCCATGTTTACCGGGTGATCCGCTCTGGCGAGGTGCGCATCAACAAAGGCCGGGCCGGCGCCGACAGCCGCTTGGCGCTGGGCGACGAAGTGCGGGTGCCGCCAGTGCGCATGTCTGAAAAGCCTGACGACGCGTCGCCCGCAGCGCCGCCGCGTGAGTTTCCGGTGCTGTTCGAGGACGAGTTTCTGCTGGCGATCAACAAACCGGCCGGTGTGGCGGTGCACGGTGGCAGCGGTGTCAGTTTTGGCGTGATCGAGCAGCTCCGCCAGGCCCGGCCGGCGGCGCGCTTTCTGGAGCTGGTGCACCGGCTGGACCGCGAGACCTCGGGCATCCTGCTGCTGGCCAAGAAGCGCCCTGCGCTGCTGGCGCTGCAGCAGCAGTTTCGGGACCGCGACACTGGCAAGACATACTCCGCGTTGGTGACTGGCGCCTGGCCGGCCAGGTTGAAGGTGATCGATGTGGCCTTGCACAAGACGCTGGATGCGCGTGGCGAGCGCCATGTGCTGGCGGTGCCGGCCGAGCATCCGGACGGCCGGCGGGCGATCAGCCTGGTGAAGATCGTCACCGCCTTCGACCAGTTCAGCCTGCTGGACGTGACGATCAAAACCGGCCGCACGCACCAGATCCGGGTCCATCTGGCGCAGGCTGGCCACGCCATCGTCGGCGACCCGAAATACGGCGACTTTGCGCTGAACAAACAATGGGCGCGGGGTGAAGGCCTGGCCGGGTTCCGCTTCGACCGGATGTTTTTGCATGCCCGGCAGTTGGCGTTTGACCACCCGGCCAGTGCCCAGCGCATCACGCTGAGTGCCCCGCTGCCGGCTGAATGCGCCACACTGCTGGCCCACCTGTCCCTGCCCCATTGAGTGATGACAACAACCCCCAGGCCGCTGACCGACCGACCCCGCCGCTTCGACCTGATCGTCTTTGATTGGGATGGCACCTTGTTTGATTCCACCGCGCTGATCGTGCGCTGCATCCAGGACGCTTGCGCCGACATCGGCGTGGCCGTGCCCAGCGCCGAGCGTGCGGCCTATGTGATCGGCCTGGGCCTGCACGATGCGTTGCAGCATGCGGTGCCCGGCCTGCCCGAATCGCGCTACCCCGAGCTGGGCAAGCGCTACCGCCACCACTACATGGCCAGCCAGCATGACCTGGTGCTGTTCAACGGCACGCTGGCGATGCTGCAGGCGCTCAAGGCGCGCAACCACTGGCTCGCGGTGGCCACCGGCAAGAGCCGGCGCGGCCTGGACGACGCGCTGGCCACCGTGCAGTTGCACGGCCTGTTCGACGCCACCCGCAC
>JANOBL010000770.1:0-2867 GCA_031411635.1 Betaproteobacteria bacterium | reverse complement strand
CACCCAACCCACCCCCCAACCCACCGCACTGACCTTGCACCAGGCCTCGCGCATGCTGGAAGTCGGCTTTGACGACGGTGCGGTGTTCCGCATCCCGTTTGAGCTGATGCGCGTTTATTCCCCATCAGCCGAGGTGCAAGGCCATGGTCCCGGCCAGGAGACCTTGCAAACCGGCAAGCGCCAGGTGGGCATCGATGCAATCGAGATGGTGGGCCACTACGCCGTGCAGCCCAGCTTCAGCGATGGCCACAACACCGGCTTGTTTGCCTGGGGCTATTTGTACAAGCTGGGCGCCGAGCAAGACGAGCTGTGGCAACGCTATCAGCAGCGCCTGGCCGATGCAGGTTTGGACCGCGACGCGCCGATGGCCGACAAATCCGGCGGCGCCTGCGCCAGCCATTGATCCACAACCCCGATGACCCAAACCCACTTCGGCTACAGCCAGGTTGACGACACCGAAAAAGCCAGCCGCGTGCGCGGCGTGTTCGATTCGGTCGCCAAGCGCTACGACCTGATGAACGACGTGATGTCGATGGGCCTGCACCGGGCCTGGAAGGCCTACACGGTGGCGGTGGCCAACCTCAAACCGGGTGACCAGGTGCTGGACATTGCCGGCGGCACCGGCGATCTGGCGCGCGCCTTTGCCCGCAAGGTGGGCGAGTCTGGCCTGGTGCTGCACACCGACATCAACCAGACCATGCTGCGCACCGGCCGGGATCGATTGCTGGACGAAGGCCTGAACCTGCCCACGGTGGTGTGTGATGCCGAAAAACTGCCTTACAAAACCGCCAGCTTCGACTTGCTGAGCGTGGCCTTTGGCCTGCGCAACATGACGCACAAGGATGTGGCGCTGGCCGAGATGTGCCGCGTGCTGCGCCCGGGCGGCCGGCTGTTGGTGCTGGAGTTCAGCCGCGTGGCCGAGCCGTTGCGCAAACCCTATGACTGGTACTCGCTGAACCTGCTGCCGCTGATGGGCAAGTGGATTGCCAACGACGGCGACAGCTACCGCTACCTGGCCGAATCGATCCGCATGCACCCCGACCAGGCCGAACTCAAGGCGATGATGAAAACCGCCGGCTTCGGCCATGTGGATGTGCACAACCTCACGGCCGGCGTGGTGGCGCTGCACGCCGGCATCAAGTGCTGATGTCCGGGGTGTAGGCCTGGCCGCAGGCCAGGGCGTCGGCCCCCGTTTTCGGGTGGTGCTGGCGCCCCCTGGCTTGGGTTGCCGCTGTCCCGGGGCGGTCATGGTTCACCATTACACTCCGTCGGCTATTTGTGACAGCGCCCGGTGCCTGCGGGTGGCGCTCAGTTTCACCAATAGGTTTGGCGGGTTGCCGGACAGTCCCCAGCCCGGGCTAGGAGTCGTAGAGAACATGAAGACCCAAGAAATTCAGGCAAACCGCTCTGCTGCGACAGCCACGGCGGCGCGCATCAGCCTGGTGGCGCTGGCCGCCGCCGTGGCCTTGTTGGCCGGCTGTGGCGAGAAGAAAGAAAAAGGCGCCAGCCAGACCGCCGCCAAGGTCAACAAGGCCGAGGTGACGGTGCACCAGATCAATTTTGTGCTGCAGCAGCAGCGCGGCCTGAAGCCCGAGCAGGCCGATGCCGCCAGCAAACAAATCCTGGAGCGCTTGATCGACCAGGAGCTGGCGCTGCAAAAAGCCGACGACCTGAAGCTGGACCGCGATCCACGTGTGGTGCAGCAGCTAGAAGCCACCAAGCGCGAGGTGATTGCCCGCGCTTACCTGGAGAAAGTGGGCGAGGCCGCACCCAAGCCTACCCCCGAAGAGATCAAGAAGTACTACGACGAGAAGCCCGCGCTGTTCAAAGAGCGCCGCATCTACAGCATTCAAGAGATCGCCGTCGAGGCCAAGCCCGAGCAGGTGGCCACGCTGCGCGAAAAACTGGGCGCCGCCAAGAACATCAACGAGTTTGTCGAGTTCCTGAAGGCCAACGATTTCAAGTTTGCCGGCAACCAGGCGGTGCGTGCCGCCGAGCAACTGCCGTTGCAAGGCCTGGAGGCGTTTTCCAAGATGCAGGACGGCCAGGCCGTGCTCAACCAGGGCCCCAACGGGGTGCAGGTGGTGGTGCTGGCCGGATCACGCAGCCAACCGGTGACCGAGGAACAAGCCCGTCCGGCGATTGAGCAGTTTTTGCTCAACGAGCGCAAACGCAAGCTGGTGGAAGAAGACGTCAAGGCGATGCGCACCGCCGCCAAGATCGAGTACGTGGGCAAGTTTGCCGAGGGTGCGCCTGGGGCGGCTTCTGCACCCGCTGCGACCACCGCGCCTGCCACCACACCCGCTGCGGCCCCGGCACCGGCCACCGCAGCCAGCAGCAAGCTCAGCGCCACCGATATCAGCAAAGGGATGGGCCTGAAGTGATCAACCTCAGCAGCAAACGTTTTTCAACATTGGCGTCTTCGATGGCCTACGCTGCGCTGGTGCTGGGCCTGTGCCTGGGCTGCGGCGCCATCACCACCGCACGCGCGCAAAGCGCTGCACCCAACCCGGCGGCGGCTGAATACCGGCTGGGCTCGGGCGATGTGGTGCGCATCAACGTCTATCAAAACCCCGATCTGACGCTGGAAACCCGGGTCACCGAGGCCGGCATCGTCAGCTACCCCTTGCTGGGCGCCATCCGCCTGGGCGGCCTGAGCGTGACCGCCGCCGAGAAACTGATCGCCGACGGCCTGCGCAGCGGCAACTTCGTCAAGCAGCCGCAAGTCACCATCGTGGTGCTGCAGGTGCGTGGCAACCAGGCCAGCGTGCTGGGCCAGGTGAACCGCCCGGGCCGCTACCCGCTTGAAGTGGCCGACATGCGCCTGACCGACCTGCTGGCCATGGCCGGCGGCGCGGCCACCAACG
>JANOBL010000769.1:0-5059 GCA_031411635.1 Betaproteobacteria bacterium | reverse complement strand
GTCACCCACGACATCGACGAGGCGGTGTTCATGGGCAGCCGGGTGGTGGTGATGAGCGCCCGGCCGGGCCGCATCAAGCTGGACCGGCCGGTGGCGCTGCCGCACCCGCGCCATTACTCGGTCAAGACAACGCCGGTTTTCACCCAACTCAAAGCCGAGCTGACCGAGCAGGTGCGGGTGGAGGTGCGGGCCGCGCAGGCGGCGATGGCCGCCGCCAGGTAGCCGCGCTGCGTCAGGCCTTGGCGCCGTCCTTCACCGGCAACGGCATGTCCTGATGCAGCTTGCGGCGCGCAAAGCGCCATTGCCCGTCCACCCGGCGCAGCGCGTCTTCATAGCGCCCGGTGAACAGGATGTGCGCGCCCTTGGCGCCGGTGGTCACCAATTGCAGGTGCGAGCTGGACCTGGCCTGGTCACCGTCAATCTTCGAGAGGATGTTGACGGTGAAATGCTTGAGCCCATGCAGCCGCAGCCGGTAGCGCTCGTCGTAGCTGTCGGTGAATTTTCGGATCGCTGGTTTGCCCACGTAAGGGCCACCCAGGCCGTCAAACACACCGTCCTCGCACCAGCAGGCCAGGAAGTCTTCAAAGTGGCCCTGGTCGAGGGCCTGGTTGTAGGCGGCGATCAGTTCTTCGATCGCAAACTTGTCTTCAATCCGGGATGTCATCGTGAGTTCCTTTCGCGGTTTGCAAAATGCAGATCAGTTCTCCGTGGTGCCGAAGCGCTACCCGCAAAGCATGCAGCCGGCCTCGCCAAGCAGACGCCGCGGAACCGGCTTTGCCGGGCCGCTGGCGGCGCCCCCCTGGGGGGGAGCGCCGAAGGCGCTTCGGGGGGGGCCTGTCAAGCCGGGATCACGGCGCTGGTGCCGCCGTCCACGGCAATCACCTGGCCACTGATGTGCTTGCCGGCGTCCGAGGCCAGCAGCCCGGCCACGCCTTTCATGTCTTCATCGTCGCCGGTGCGGCGCAGTGGGGCGTTGCCGGCCAGTTTGTCGGCCCCCACATGGGCAAACATGCCCGCGCTCATCCTGGTCAAAAACGGCCCGGGCGCAATCGCGTTGACGCGGATGCCCCGGGGCCCCCACTCGGCCGCCAGCGCCTGCGTGAAGGTGATGCAGGCGCCCTTGCTGGTGTTGTAGGCAATCGTCTTCATGAACGCCGGGTTGCCGCCCAGCCCAGCGATCGATGCCACGTTGATGATGCTGCCGCGCTGGCGCGGCAGCATGCTGTTGCGGCCTATCAGTTGCGTGAGCAAAAAGATGCCGCGGATGTTGACGCCCATCACCTTGTCCCAGCCATCGATAGCGTGCTCCTCGGCCGGCGCCGACCAAGTTGCACCGGCGTTGTTGACCAGGATGTCGACATGGCCCAGCCGCGCGATGGCCTCGCTGGCCAGCCGCGCCACCTCGGCATCCTTGCCACTGTCGGCGGCAATCCAGCTTGCTTTCAGGCCCTGGGCCGTGAGTTGCGCGGTGGCGGCTTCCAGCTCGGCCGCTTTGCGCGAGCTGATCACCACGGTGGCGCCCAGCTCGCCCAGCGCCTGGGCGATGTTCAGCCCCAGCCCGCGTGAGCCGCCGGTGACCAGCGCGGTTTGGCCGGTCAGGTCGAAGAGTTGTTGGATCGTGCGTGTCATGGGTTTGTCTTTGGGTTGATGGGGTCAGGCCGCCGCCCGCTGGGGATCACGGTAGGCCAGCCGGCGCAGGCCGCGCCTGGCAAACGGCAGCCACTGGCCTTCGGGCTGGGCCAGGCGGTCGGCGATGGCATGCAGCACCAGCGGGTTCACCGCCATGCCGGTGTGGCTGGTTTCAACCTCGATGTTCTCGGTCTGCGGGTTTTGCGCGGTGGCGTCTTGCACGCTGCATTGCCAGGCCACGATGCCGTCGCTGCGGCTGTACACCGAGCTGGTGGGCACGGGCGGCGGCTGGCGCACACCGGCGCGCGCATCGGCTGCCAGGTGCTGGCGGCCGTTCAGCGATTCAAACAAGCGCCAGGCGTTGGTGGACCGGGCACCACCGGTAAAAGGTGTGCCCAGCGTGATCACCAAGCGCACTGCGTCGGGTGCCTGTTTGGCCAGCTCTCGCGCATAAATGCCACCCAGGCTCTGGCCGATCAGGCTGACTTTGCGGCCGTGCTGTTGGTGCAGCTCGTGGATGCGCGCCAGGCTGGCGGCGATCACCCCGCCGCGTGGGCCCAGGTTGCGCCCTTGGCCCCAGCCGTGGGCCTGGTAGCCCAACGCACGCAGCCAGTGGCGCAGCGGCCGGGTGCTCAAGTCCGACGCGGCCATGCCGGGGAAAACCAACACCGGGTGGCCATCACCACGTTGGGCGAAATTGGCAATAGCCAGCAGCGGCACGGCGGCTGCCAGGCCGGCGCCCAGCTCAAAACCGGCGCGGGCTTCCAGCGCGATGTTCAGCCAGCCGGGGGCGGGGATGGGGTGGTTGGTAGAAGGGTTCACGATCAGCCCACCAGGCGCGGTTTGGCGGCGCGTGCCGGGCGTGGACTGGCTGCCACCACGGCGCTGACCGGCGCGGCCTTGCGGGCGGCACGTTTGCGCGGCACGGCCTTGGGCTCGGGCGCTGCCACGGCTGCCACCACCTCGGCCGGCGCCGGCACGGCAGCCACCAGCTCGGCCAGCGCATCGGCCAGGTAATCGGCGATGTCGCGCACATCGGGCACCGCGCGCCGGCAGGCGGTCAGGCCAAAGTCCAGCGCGCCGTTGTAGCTTTGCACGGTGATGTTCAGCGCCATGCCATGGGCCGGGATCGACACCGGAAAGTTGGTCAGCATGCGGGCACCGGCCAGGTACAGCGGGGCCTGCGGGCCGGGCACGTTGGAGATCACCACATTGCTGATCGGCGGCAGCGCGGTGGCCAGCTTGGAGCGGCCTATCAGCGACACCAAACCGGTCATCAGCCAGGGTGTGCCAAACGATGGAAAGTCCATCGGCACGGCAGCCTTGATGCTGCCGGTGAACTGCTTGGCCGCCACCGCCGACTCATGGATCGCCTGCAGCTGGCCACCGGGTCATTGATATGGCTGGCCAGGCTGACCAGCATCGCCATCGCCTGGTTGTTCATCTCCGAGTTGCCGGCCTCGCGCAGCGACACCGGCACGCCCGCCACCAGCGATTTTTTCGGGATGCCGCCGCGCTCGTCCAGGTAGCGCCGCAGCGCGGCACTGCACAAGGCCATCACCACATCGTTGAGCGAAACCCCCAGTTGCTTGGCGATGCGCTTGGCGTCTTTCAGCGGCAGCGATTGGCTGGCAAACACCCGCTGGTTGGTGATGGCCACGTTGAACGCGGTGCGCGGCCCCAGCGCGCTGCCCTTGGGCAATCGCGGTGCCCGTAGGCCGTCGGCGCCCTTGGCCGGCAGCACGATGCGGCCCACCACCCGGGCGATGGTCGGCAAGGCCTTGAACAGCTTGACGTACTGGATTGCCGCGTTTTTGATCGCCGCGCCGGCCAGCTCGGCCACGCCCAACTGGTAGCCCTGGTGGGTGCGGCGGGCGATGGGTTGTTTGACGCTGCGTGGTACTTCAGTGACGTCCAGGATCGCATTGGCCAGCACTGCGCCGGCCGCACCGTCCATCGCGGCGTGGTGGGCCTTGCTGTAAAACGCCACGGGCTGGCTGCCGTCCTGGCCATCGCGCGCCGCCAGGCCCTCGATCAGATAAAACTCCCACAGCGGGCGGCTGCGGTCCAGCAGGCTGGAATGCAGCCGGCCCACCAGCGCCTCCAGTTGCGCCATGGTGCCGGGCTTGGGCAGCACAACACGGCGGATGTGGTAGTCCAGGTCAATGTCGTCGTCGTCCACCCACACCGGGTTGGCCAGCTCAAACGGCATCAGCGCCAGCTTGCGGGTGAACAGCGGCGCCAGGTGCATGCGGCCTTGCACATGGGCTTTCAGGTCGTCCCAAAAATCACCGCTGTAGCCGGCCGGCAGGTCCAGCAGGTTGAGGCTGCCCACATGCATGGGCATCTCAGGGGTCTCGACGTACAGGAATGCGGCGTCAATGCCGCTGAGGTGGTTCATGGTGGGTCTCCTGTGGGCTGGCTGTGTCAGCGCGGCCTCTGCTTTCGCGGCTCAACGCGAGCCAGTGGATCAAGCGGCTGCGTCAGCCTTTTGCTGCTCTTCGTCGTACAGCGCTTTTTTGGACAGCTTGCCCACCAGGGTCTTGGGCAACTCGGCGCGGATGTCCAGCGCCTGCACCATTTCGTGTTTGCCCAGCCGGCTGCGCAAGAAGTCTTGCAGCTCGGCCAGGGTGAAGGCCGGCGCGCCCGGCCGCAGTGCCACAAAGGCCTTGGGTGATTGGCCGCGGTAGGCGTCGGCAATGCCGATCACGCTGACCTCGGCCACGGCCGGGTGCTCGCTGATGGCTTCTTCCAGTGTGCGTGGGTAGACGTTGAAACCGCTGCACAGGATCATGTCTTTGGTGCGGTCCACGATGGACACAAACCCGTCCGCGTCCATCACCGCCACATCACCGGTGCGCAGCCAGCCATCGGCGCTCAGCACCTCGGCGGTGGCCTCGGGGTTGTGCCAGTAGCCCAGCATCACGTTCGGGCCACGCACACACAGCTCACCACGCTGGCCCAGCGGCAACACCAGGCTGGGGTCGTCCACGCTGACAAAGCGCACCTCGATGCCCGGCATCGGCAGCCCGCATGAGCCCGGCCGGCGCTGGCCCACCACCGGCGTGAAGGTGCCGGTGGGTGAGGTCTCGGTCATGCCCCAGCCCTCATTCAGGCTGCAACCGGTGAGCTGCACAAAACGCTGGTTCACAGTCACCGGCAGCGGCGCGCCACCGGTGCCGCAGTATTTGAGGCCGCGCAGGTTGAAGTCGGCAATGCGCGGGTGGTTCATCACCGCGCTGAACATCGTGGGCACCCCCGGGAACATGGTGATCTGCTTGTTGCTCAAGTCCTGCAGCACCGCGTCCACATCAAACCGGGTGTGCAGCACCAGCTCGGCGCCGATGTGCAGGCCGAAGATGGTGTTGCAGGTGAGCGAGAAGATGTGAAAGGGCGGCAGCACAGACAGGATGCGCTCGCAGCCGCGCTG
>JANOBL010000768.1:0-5479 GCA_031411635.1 Betaproteobacteria bacterium | reverse complement strand
GGTGCATGTCGGCATGGAAGAAGCCATCCCGGAACACCTGGGTGAAGAAGATGGTGACCCCGTCGCGCGCCAGCTTGGGAATGTCCACACCGGCATCGCGCAAGCGCTGGAGCTGGCTGATCGGCACACCGTCCATGCGCTCCATCACCAGCACCGTGGGGGTGCAAAAGTCCCACACCATCTCGGGCACCAGCACCAGGTCCAGGCCTTGCATGTTGCGTCTAAGCTGGGCCGCGTTGGCGGCCTCGCGCACCAGGTCCAGCTCGTCGTGCAGGTAGACGTCGAACTCGGCCACCACCTGGCGTGGTTTCAGCCGCTTGCCGTCGGCCCAGGCCCATTCCACCACCCGGGCCAAGGTGTGCAGCAAGGTCAGGTCGTGCTCGATCACCGCCAGCATGCCGGGCCGCAGCACCTTGACCGCCACCTCGCGGCCACTGGCCAGGGTGGCAAAGTGCACTTGCGCGATCGAGGCACTGGCCACCGGCACGATCTCGAAGCTGGCAAACACCTCGCTGATCACCCGGCCATAGGCTTTTTCGATCAGCGACACCGCCACCGCGCCCGGGAACGGTGGCACCCGGTCTTGCAGCCGCGCCAGCTCGTCGGCCACGTCCAGCGGCAGCAAATCGCGCCGGGTGCTCAGCACCTGGCCAAACTTGACAAAGATCGGGCCCAGCTTTTCCAGCGCCATGCGCAGGCGGGCGCCGCGCGGTGCATCCAGCCGGGCGCGGCGGCCGATGGTGGCCACCCGCACGATCAAACGCACCCAGCCCTGGCGGAAGCCCGACATCGCCACCTCGTCCAGGCCGAAGCGCAGCACGGTCAGGCCGATGTAGATCAGCCGGAAGAGTTGGCCCATGCGCTGCGGTTTTGAGCGCTGCGCAATCAGCGCGCGCGGCCGGCCAGCGCCGACGCGCCTTGCAGCGCCGCCCGCAGCGCCCCGGCCAAGGCCTTGCCCAGCCGGCTGAGCTGATGCGCCACGGCAGGGCCAAACAGCCGGTCCAGATCGTCGGCCACATCCCAGCGCAGGTTCTTCAGCAGCCAGTCCACATCAGCGGCAAGCTGGGCATCGCCCTCGATCACCAGCGGCGGCATGTTGCCGCCGATCCAGGCCAGGGCCAGCGCCGCCGGGTTGCCGGCGTCCAGCCGCACCCGCAGATCGGCGTCCACCGGCTCGCGGCACCATTCCACCAAGCCGGCCGGCGTGATCACAAAGGCCAGCGGCGGCGGCGCGGGCAGCAGGCTGGGCCATTGGCGCAAGTCCAGCCGCAGCACCCGGCCGCGGTGCGGCAACAGCCGCTGCAGCGCCTGCGGCTCGGCCAACAACACATGGTTGACCACCAGCACCAGGCGGTCCATCAGGGCAGGCGCCAGCAGCGCTTGAAGGTTTTGCAACATCCGCTCGATTGTAGGCAGGCCCCCCATTTCGTCACCCGGGCGCCGGCTGGCGGCACTGCAATTTGAACGAGAATGCGGCGGCTTGACCCATCCGGCGCTGGTGCATCCCGCCCTTCAGAATGCCGGCCGCACGCCGAAATACCGCGATGTCATGTTCTGCGGCCACGCTTGCAGCAGAATCCGCGCCCCCTTCAGCCCTGATGTTCGAATCCCGCAGCCACCGCAACTTCAACAGTGCACCGCAATCGGTGACCGCGTTCACCGCGACGGTGCTGGAACCAGCGATCACCGTGCTGGTGTACTGGCTGGCAATGGTGTGGGAGAACGAAACCATGGGCCGCGCCGACTGGACGCTGTGCGCGCTGGCCCTGGTGCTGACCTGGCCCGGCGTCAACCGCTTTCGCGACCGGCTCAGCTCGGCGGCGGTGGGCATCCTGGGCTCGTGGATCACCTTGCTGGCAATCCTGGCGGGCTTTGGCTTTGGCACCAAGAGCCTGGATTTGTTTGACCGCCAGGTGATCCAGTTCTGGGCCCTGGTGACGCCGGCGCTGCAACTGCTGGCGGTGCGCATCGGCCATGTGCTGATCCGCCGCCAGGTGGCCAACCGTAGCAACCGACGCGCCGCGGTGGTGATAGGCGCCGGTGCGCTGGGCCTGAAGGTGGCCCAGGCGCTGACCCGCAGTTCGATGCAGGCGGTGGAGTTTGCCGGCTACTTTGATGACCGCAACGACACCCGCGTGCATGCCGAAACCGCCAAACTGCGGCTGGGCACCTTGAGCGACGCTGCGCCTTACATCCGGCAACACGGCGTCAAAGAGGTTTTCATCACGCTGCCGCTGGGCTCGCAGCCACGCATCATCGATCTGCTGGAGCACCTGCAAGGCACCACCGCATCGATCTACTTCGTGCCCGATGTGTTTGGCATCAGCATCATCCAGGGCCGGCTGCACGACATCAACGGCGTGCCGGTGGTGGGCATCTGCGAGACGCCGTTTACCGGCACCAACCGGCTGATCAAACGTGCCAGCGATTTGTTGCTGGCCGGCGCCATCGTGCTGCTGATCGCGCCACTGATGCTGGCGGTGGCCATCGGCGTCAAGCTCAGCTCGCCCGGGCCGGTGATCTTCAGGCAAAAGCGCAACGGACTGGACGGCGAGGAGATCACGGTTTACAAGTTTCGCTCGATGACGACGATGGACGACGGGGCGGTGGTCAAGCAGGCGACGCGGGACGATCCGCGCATCACGCCGTTTGGCGCCTTCATCCGGCGCAACTCACTGGACGAGTTGCCGCAGTTCTTCAACGTCTTGCACGGCAGCATGAGCATCGTCGGCCCGCGCCCGCATGCGGTGGCGCACAACGAGATGTACCGCCAGTTGATCAAGGCCTACATGGTGCGCCACAAGGTCAAGCCCGGCATCACCGGCTGGGCCCAGGTCAACGGCCACCGCGGCGAGACCGAGACCATCGAGAAAATGCAGGCCCGGGTGGAATACGACCTGGAGTACCTGCGCAACTGGACGCTGGGGCTGGACCTGGTGATCATCCTGCGCACGATCAAGACGGTGTTTTACGACAAGAAGGCGCATTGAATGCTGCCGATGCCGATATCCCAAACTCGCTTGCCAACGGCCATGCCATGAAACCTGATCCCGACCGTCACTCACCCAGCCCGCTTGCGCCAGCCCTGGCCGCGCTGCTGGCCTGCACGCTGGGCAGCAGTGCATCGGCCCAGGTCAGCCCGTACTACATCGGGGTGTCGCAATACCTGGCCCACAACTCCAATGTGTACCGGCTGGGCGATGGCCAATCCTTGACCAACAACCCCAACGCCAGCAAATCCGACCTGGTATCGGCCACCTCGCTGGTGGCCGGCATCGACCAGTCTTTTGGACGCCAGCGGGTGTACGGCAGCGGTACCTTGGGTGCCAACCGCTACCAGCACAACAGCAACCTGAACGGCGAGACCTTCAACTTGAGCCTGGGGCTGGACTGGTCGACGCGGGAGCGCTTGTCGGGCACGCTGAGCGCCAGCGCCAACCAGAGCCTGGCGCAGTTCAACGCCGCGGTGGTGGGTGGCGTGGTGCAGACCAAGAAGAACCTGACCAACAGCGAGGCGCTGAACGCCCGCTTCCAGATCGGCGTGGTCACCCGCTACACCGCAGAGGCCTCGCTGGGCTACCGCAAGCAACGCTACTCGGCCGCCGAATACGAGTACCTGGGCTACAACGAGTCCAGCGGCTCGGTGGGCCTGCGCTTTCGGCCCAGCAGCCTGCTGGCCATGGGTGCGGCCTTGCGCCTGACCCAGGCCAGCTACCCGCGCTTCAACCAGACCAGCCCCGGCGTGTTTGAAGCCGACAAGCTGAAGCGCCAGGACATCGATTTCACCGGCGATTGGCAACCCAGCGGCAACAGCAGCGTCAACCTGCGGCTCAGCCCCACCCAAACCCGCTACGACCGCAACACGGCCAGCAACTTCTCCGGCCTCACCGGCTCGGCCAACTGGGGCTGGCAGGCCACCGGCAAGAGCCGGCTGGCCACCACCTTGTCGCGCGACACCTCGCAAAGCTCGCAGGCGGTGAGCCTGGGCATCTTTGGCACCGGCGTGTCCGACTACAGCCAGATCACCACCGCGCTGCAGGTGCGCGGCAGCCATGAGCTGACCGGCAAAGTGGGGCTGACCGCAGGCATCACCTTTGCGCACCGCTCGCTGACCAGCAGCCTCAGCACGGTTTTTTTGCCCGGCACGTCCAGCACCGGCGGCGAGGACAGCAACACGCTGTCGCTGGGTGTGCGCTGGACCCCCACCCGCAGTTCTCAAGTGGGCTGCGACATCAGCACCGAGCGCCGCAGCAGCAGCAACCCGGCCCTGTCCCAGCCGCTCAGTGCCGCGCTGTTTGGCTGTTATGGCCAACTCAGCCTGCAATCCTGGTGAGCGACATGCGCAGCAACAAGCCCACGGTATTGCTCACCGGTGCCACCGGCTACATCGCCTCGCACACCTGGCTGGCCTTGCAGCAGGCCGGGTTTGCCGTGGTGGGGGTGGATGACTTCTCCAACAGCTCGCCCGAGGTGTTGAACCGGCTGCAGCGGTTGTCGGGCCAGCCACCGGTGTTTGAGCGTGCCAGCGTCTGTGATGCAACGGCCATGGCCCAGGTGTTTGCCCGCCACCGCATCGACGCGGTGGTGCACTTTGCCGCGTTCAAGGCGGTGGGGGAGTCCACCACCCAGCCACTGGCCTACTACGCCAACAACGTCGGCGGGCTGGTTACCACCTGCCAGGCGATGCTGGCCAGCGGCTGCCAGCGTTTTGTGTTTTCCAGCAGTGCCACGGTGTATGGCGATCCGCAGAAGCTGCCAATCACCGAGAACGCAGCATTGCAGGCCACCAACCCCTATGGCCAGACCAAGCTGATGGGCGAAACCATTCTGCGTGACCTGGGCGCCGCCAACCCGCAGTGGCAAACCGCCTGCCTGCGCTACTTCAACCCGGTGGGCGCACACGAAAGCGGCCTGATCGGCGAAGACCCACGCGGCACACCCAACAACCTGATGCCTTATGTGGCGCAGGTGGCCGTGGGCCGGCAAGCCCGGCTCAGCATCTACGGCAACGACTACCCGACGCCGGACGGCACCGGCGTGCGGGATTACATCCATGTCAATGACCTGGCCGAGGGCCATGTGGCGGCAGTGCGCAGGCTGCTGGACACCCCCGGCTCGATCACCGTCAACCTGGGCACCGGCCAGGGCTTCAGCGTGCTGGAGTTGGTGGCCGCGTATGCCAAAGCCAGCCAGCGGCCAGTGCCGCACGACATCGTGCCGCGCCGGCCAGGCGATGTGGCGGCCTGTTATGCCGACCCCAGCCTGGCGCAGCAGCTTCTGGGCTGGCGCGCCCAACACGGCCTGGACCGCATGTGCGCCGATAGCTGGCGCTGGCAACTTCAAAACCCGAACGGATTCAAGGCATGAGCAGCAGCAACAGCATCCTCGTCCAACCGGTGATCATGGCCGGTGGCTCGGGCACCCGGCTGTGGCCGCTGTCACGCGCCGGTTACCCAAAGCAGTTTCTGGTGCTGTCGGG
>JANOBL010000767.1:0-2143 GCA_031411635.1 Betaproteobacteria bacterium | reverse complement strand
ATATCGAGCAGCCCATCGCGCGCCGCGACCTCGCGGGCATGGCCGAAATCCGTCGTGCGGCGGGCGGCGTCCCGGTGATGGCCGACGAAGGCATCTTCACGCTGCAGGACGCTTATGCGCTCGCCGAAGCGCGCGCCTGCGACGCGTTCTGCATCAAGCTCTACAAGCTCGGCGGCCTCACCGCGGCGAAGAAGATCGCGGCGGTCGCTGAAGCCGCGAACATCCAGTTGAACTGGCCACCGGCCAGGGCTGGCCCAGGCGCTCGATATTGATCAGGTCATTGGCTTGCAGCGGCTGCAGCACCCATTGGCCTTGCTCGTTCTTGAAAAATAGCTCGGCATACGGACGGTATTGCTCAATGAACAGGCAGTGGGTGAGTGTGTCTATGCCCCGGTACATCTCGAACTTGCGGCCACGGTCATAGGCTATCGTACTTTCGCTCAGTACTTCGGCCACAAGCCAAGGATGGCTGATGAACCGGTTTTCCACGGCTCGCCCATCGCGCGGATCGCAACTAACGACGACGTCAGGGTAGAGAAAATTCCCTTCGGCATTGATGCGAACCTTGAGGTCGCAGCCGTTTGCTCGGCACGGCAGGCCCTTCAACGCCTGGCGCAGAAAAAATATGGCATTGAGCGTGATGTCGTTGTGCGTGCCTGAGCCTCCGCTCATCGCGTAAATTTCCCCAGCGACATACTCATGGCGCTCAGGCTGCAGTTCCTCCCAGGCCAGATAAGCCTCGGCATCGGCAAAACGGGGGGTGTTCATCACTGCGCTCATCGTCAGTTCCTGATCCAGCAAATCCGAAAATAGCAGCGTGGCCGCTACACCAGCACCCGCTCAATGCCACCGGCATTGGCCCGGCCCACATAGTCTTCCAGCCAGGTCTCGCCGAGGATCTTGCGCGCCATTTCCACCACGATGTAGTCGGCCTCCAGCAGGCCGTTTGCCATGTCGCCCTCATAGCGGCTCAGGCCCTGCAGGCAGCTTGGGCAGGAGGTGAGGATCTTGATGTTGGCACCGGCCGCTACCGCGCCGCCGGCCCGCAGTTTGGCCTCGTCGCTGCGCAGTTCTTCTTGCTTGCGAAAGCGTATTTGCGTGGAGATATCAGGTCGGGTGACACCCAAGGTGCCACTCTCGCCGCAGCAGCGATCACTTTTGAGCACATTTGGCCCCACCAGCGCTTTCACCGTCTTCATCGGCTCTTGCAGCTTCATCGGGCTGTGGCAGGGGTCGTGGTACAGGTAGCCGGCCGAATTTCCATCCACCGCGCCCGGCAAGGTGATGCCTTTTTCCAGCAGGTACTCGTGGATATCGATGATGCGGCTGCCAGGAAAGATGTCCTCAAATTTATAGCCCTGCAACTGGTCATAACAGGTGCCGCAACTCACCACCACGGTCTTGATGTCCAGGTAGTTCAGCGTATTGGCCACGCGGTGAAACAGCACCCGGTTGTCGGTGATGATCTGCTCGGCCTTGTCAAACTGGCCGCTGCCGCGCTGCGGGTAGCCGCAGCACAGATAGCCCGGCGGCAGCACGGTTTGCACACCGGCGTGCCACAGCATCGCCTGCGTGGCCAGGCCCACCTGGCTGAACAAACGCTCGCTGCCGCAGCCGGGAAAGTAAAACACCGCTTCGGTCTCGGCCGTGGTGCCGGCCGGGTTGCGGATGATCGGCACGTAATCCTTGTCCTCGATGTCCAGCAAGGCACGCGCGGTTTTTTTGGGCAGGCCGCCCGGCAGCTTCTTGTTGATGAAGTGGATCACCTGCTCGCGGATCGGCGCCGTGCCCACCGTGGCCGGTGGTGCGGTGGTTTGTTTGCGGGCAGCGAGTTTCAGCACATCGTGCGCCAGCCGCTGCACTTTGAAGCCCACGCCCACCATCGCGCTGCGCACCAGCTTGATGGTCTGCGGGCTGGTGGCGTTGAGCATCAGCATCGCTGCCGCATTGCCGGGGCGGAAGCTCTTTTGCCCCATCTTGCGCAGCAGGTTGCGCATGTTCATCGAGACATCGCCAAAGTCGATGTCCACCGGGCAAGGGGTCAGGCACTTGTGGCAGACGGTGCAGTGGTCGGCCACGTCCTCGAACTCTTCCCAATGCTTCAGGCTGATGCCGCGCCGGGTTTGCTCCTCGTACAAAAACG
>JANOBL010000766.1:0-5739 GCA_031411635.1 Betaproteobacteria bacterium | reverse complement strand
GCGTGTGGGGCCTGCTGCTCGGCATTCCGATCCTCATGATGGTCAAGGCGGTCTGCGACCGTGTCGATGACCTCAAGCCCATCGGTGAATTTTTGGGCTCCTGACCACGCGCTACTCGTGCGCCAGCATTCCTGATTCCTAAAGGCGCATGATGGTGTCATGCCGGGCTGACTTGCCGGTCTGGTTTCGTTTCATCGTTCAAAGTGGCTTGTTGCCCACGCACTACCGAAGGATAGCCATGCAGGTTTTTCTCAATACCGACCCCCATGTGGACGGACGCCATCAAATGGGCGAACACCTGACTGGTGTGGTGAAGGACGCACTGGGCCGATTTGGCGAAAGCGTCACACGGGTTGAAGCGCATATCGCCGACGAAATCGGCCACGCCAAAGCCATGCCCGACGAGATCCAGTGCACGCTGGAAGCGCGGCTGGTAGGACTAGACCCGGTCGTCGTCAAGCACCGCGCAGCTAACGCACACCAGGCGATCAGCGGCGCAGCCGGCAAGCTCAAACGGGCCATTGCCACGGTACTTGAAAAACACGATCCGCGCCATGAAACCCGGCTGGGCGCGGCGGTGCCTGATGAGCCGGTTTGATTCGCAAGTGGCCGCAAAAAAGATCTGTTTTGGCGGCGTTTTATAGTATTTTAGCCCTGTAGCCCAAATAATACCTGCGCAAGCAGCTATTTATTTAATAGCATTCAGGTCTGGATCAAATGCCGGAACTGCGTTGACTCCAGTGAGCTTGGGTGATGCGTCAGACACAGCTAATCCTCTCACCAGCACACGGCAGCTTGGCGCAAGCCCCGCGAGCAAGACCACTTCACCTTCTGCCAATTCGTGGTCAGGCCGGAAGGCCGGATCGTCGGCGACACCCGTGCGCTGCCAGCGCAGCTGAATCATGCGGTCCTGCAGGTTCAGCATCAGCTCGATGGAAGGCCAGTGCGCCGGCAGGCAGGGGCGCAAAGACAACTGGCCGGGCCGCATTTTGAGCCCGATCAGGTTTTCCAGCGCGGCGCGGTGCATCCATGCGGCCGAGCCGGTGTACCAACTCCAGCCGCCGCGCCCCACATACGGCGGCTGGGTGTAAATATCACCCGCCATCACATGCGGCTCGATGGCATAACGGGCACCGCGTGTGGGCTCGGCCCAGCGGTGCGCCGGGCTCAGTGCGGTGAAGATCTGCCATGCTGCATCGGCCTGGCCCAGCTTGGCATGGGCCATCAGCGCCCACACGGCGGCGTGGTTGTACTGGCCGCCGTTTTCGCGCACACCGGGGGGGTAGGCCTGGATGTAGCCGGCGCTGGGCACGGCATGCTGCAGCGGGGGGTCCAGCAGGCGCAACAGCCTGGCGGATTCATCGAACAGCATGGCCCGGGCACTGGCCAGCGCTTGTTGCGCCCGGCCCGGGTCGCCAGCGCCCGACAGCACCGCCCAGGCCTGCGCAATCAGGTCGATACGGCACTCGGCATTGGCGGCCGAGCCCAGCGCCGAGCCATCGTCAAAAAAGCCGCGCCGGTACCACTGGCCGTCCCAGGCCTGGGCTTCCAGCGCCACCAGCCAGCCCAGGCGCGCAGCGGTCCAGGCCAGCACCCGGGCATGGTCGGCTCGGGCTTCGGCAATTGGCAAAAAGTCATCCACCACGGTGCACAAAAACCAGGCCAGCCAGACCGATTCGCCCCGGCCCTGGTGGCCTACGCGGTTCATGCCGTCGTTCCAGTCGCCGCTGCCAAACAGCGGCAGGCCATGTGCGCCGGTGCGCAGGCTGTGGTCGATGGCGCGGGCTGCGTGCTCGTAAATCGTGGCCTGCAACTCGCTGACCCTGGGGGTTTCGTACACGTCCTCGGCCCCGGCGGGCACCGCGTTGCCGTCCAGGAACGGGATGGCTTCGTCCAGCAGCGCGGTATTGCCGGTGCGCTGCAGGTACAGTGCGACGGCGCTGGGCAGCCACAGCAAATCGTCTGAAAAATGGGTGCGCACACCGGCGCCGCCGGGCGCATGCCACCAGTGCTGCACATCACCTTCGACAAACTGGCGCGCGGCGTTGATGCGGATTTGCCGCGCCAGCAAGGCCGGCGCGCGGTTGACCAGCGACATCGCATCCTGCAACTGGTCGCGAAAACCAAACGCACCACCGGCCTGGTAAAAGCCGGCGCGGCCCCACAGCCGGCACACCAGCGTCTGGTACGGCAGCCAGTGGTTGACCAGCGCATCAAAGGCCGGGTCGGGGGTTTGCACGTTCACACCCCCCAGCAGCGCATCCAGCTTTTGGCATTGCAACGCCAGGCGCTGGTCGGGTTGGCCGGGCCAGGCTTGTTGCAGCAGCACCTGGGCGGCGGTGGCATCCGGCGCATGGCCCAGCAGCAGGGTCAGGTGGGCCTGGCCGCCCGCCGGCAAGGCCAGCACGCAGCCCAGCGCGGCGCAGGCGTCCAGCCCGCTGCCGCAGGCAGCAGCCAGGCGGGTTGGCAGCACCAGCGTGCCGCCGGCATCGTGAAACTCGCGCCGGTCGCAGGTCCAGTCGTCAAGTGGCAGGCTGAGGATGCCGGGTGCGAGGGCTGCAGCGCCGTCCGCAGCCAACGCAGGCCGCCAGGCCACAAACGCGGTGGCGCCGCCGTAACCCCCCAGGTGATCCAACTGGGTGGCCTGCAGCACCGTCACCGGCGCCGGCTGCGGCAAGCCCGTGCCGGCTGCCTCGGGTGCCCAGGACAGCGCCCGGGTGGCCAGCGACAAACGCTCGGCGCGGCTGCCGCCCAGTGTCCATTCCAGCAGCGCCAACAGCCGCAGCCGGCGCGGCGTGCCGGCGGTCTGGCGCACTTGCACCTGCAGTTGGCGCAGTGCCAGCGTAGTGTCCACACACCAGGTCAGCTTGATGTCCAGGCCGTCGATGCGCTGGCTCATGCGGGTAAAACTGATGCCGTGCACCACCTGGCGTGGGCTGGCGCCCAGCAGCGCCCGGCCCAGCGGCCAGACCCGGCCGCTGTCGGTGTCGTGCAGCAGCAGCCATTCCGACGGCGGATCGCGCAGCGCATCGTTGGACCAGCCGGTGATCTGCTGCAAGCGGCTGTTGCCCGACCAGCAAAAACCGCTGCCCAGCTCGGACACCTGGCAGCCAAAATCGGCATTGGCCAGCAGGTTGACCCAGGGCCGCGCCGGGTGGCGCTGGGCGCTGACGCTGAACTGCAGATCGGCCCGCGCAGCGTCAAAGCCGAAGCCCGGGGCTGGCGTGGGCTGGATCGTGTTGAACGGGGTGTTGGGTGAGGCCGCCAGCAAAGGCATCACCGGCAAACCAGGCCAGCGCTGGCGCCGCGCCTGATCGCGGGCATGGTCTTCCAGCAGCCCGTCCACCTGCTGCGCCAGCGATCGGCCATCGGCTTGCAGCCGCACCCGGGCCAGCAGGTTGAGCGTGAAGTCCTCATCGGCATCCAGGCCGGTTTGCTGCAGCACCGTCAGGCTGCAGCGGCGTGCATCGGGCAGCGTGGCGTCTTGCTGCTGCAGCACTCGCTCACGCAGTTGCTGCAGCGCATGCTGCACCGGCGACAAATACGACGGCGGCTCGGCATTGAGCACCACCAGGTCCACGCCGATGCTGGCCGCACCCCACAGCCGCAGCGTTTTTTTCAAGATCAACACCAGGTCCAGGCCCAGTTCGCCGTGGATCGTCACCAGCACGATGGGCTTGTCGCCCGACAGGCCGTGGCGCCACAGCAGCCGGCGGTCGCAGCGTGGGCTGCCAGCCGCCGGGGTGCGCTGGTCGGCCGGCAGCTCGCGGCTGACCAGGCTGGTCAGCAAGGTGTTGATGCGCAGCATCGCGGCCCAGGTGTCGGTGTCGAACTGCAGCTCACGCAGCCGGATGCTGGCCATCGTGTGCGACATGCTGGAGGCCCGTGCGCTGTGGCTGGCCTGGCGGTATTTGTCCACCAGCGCCGGCAGCACCCCATCTTGCGCGCTGGCCGCCGTGCAAAAGGTCAGCCGCAGGCTGGTGCCCGGCGCCAGGCGCAAGCGCACGCTGATCGAGGCCACCGGGTCCAGCCCGGTATCGACCGGCAGGCCGGGCGTGGGGTCGGGTTCGCCCGGGTGGGCGGGCGTGGGGTCGAGCAATACCAGCCGGCCATCGCCCAGCGGCTGGTCCGGGCTGCCGTAGCGGCCCAGCCAGTGGGCACGGTCGGCGCAGGCGCTGACTTGCACCACCGGGCTTGCCAGCGCCACATCGCCCAACCCAGCGCCCAACCCAGCGGCCGGCCCATGGTCTGCGGCGTCGCCCGGCACATCGGCACCGGCCAAAAAATGCACCGCCCGCAACGCCGGCTCACCGGCCAGCCGGGGCTGGCGGCGAAAGTACAGCGCGCGCTCGTCGGCATGCCAGCGCGCCTGCACAAACAGGTTGGAGAACGCGGGATGGGCTTCGTCGGCCCGGTGCGGTGCCAGCGTGATTTCGGCGTACGAGGCCAGCCTTAGCTGCAGCGCCACCGGGCCGGTATTGCTCAGCTCGATCTGGCGCAGCTCGCAGTCGTCCTCCGGGCTGACCCACACCGTGCAGCGGCTGTGCAAATCGGGCCAGGTGGCATCAAAGATCGCGCGGTCGGCCTGCAGCCGGGTGCTGTAGCGCGCTTGTGCGTCGGGCGCCGGGCGGGCGGTGATCGACTGCCACCGTGTCGGCTGGGCCTGGTTTTCGCGCCGCAGGTAAAACAGGCTGCCCAGCTCGTCACGCGGCAGGTCGTCTCGCCAGCGGGTCAGGCCCACACCGTCCCACTGGCTGTGGCCGCCGCCGTGGCAGCGCAGCAGCACCGCATGGCGGCCGTTGGTCAGCAAATGGGTGGCGGGCAGCGGCTCGCTGCGCGGATCAACATCCAGCACCAGCCGGGCGCTGCGTTGCCGGCGCGGCGCGGGCAGCGCGGCCACATCGGCCAGCGTGGGCACCTCGCGCGGTGCACGCTCGTGCAGCAAGGGCGTGACGGCGCGCAGCAGCGGATCGCTCATCGCCCAGCGGCGCGGTGCACCGTCGGTCAACACATCGGTGATGGCCACCACGCTCATCGCCTGGTGGTGCGCCATGAAGGTGTTGACCGGTACGAAAGGGTTTCCCGCAGTGTTGCCCGCAGTGTTGCCGGCGGTGTTGCCAGCGCTTGCCATCACCTGGCGCTGCGGCGTGTAGTCCAGCGCCTCGATGAAGCCCATCGCCCGGCGTGCGCCCATGGTTTGCAGTTGGCGCAGGTTGGCCACCGCGTCCACCGGCGCCACCATCACCGCCATCGCGCTGGCGTAGGGCGCCACCACCCGCTCGTCGGCCGGTGTGCGGCGCAGCGCCAGCCTGGCCACGCCTTGCGGGCCGTACTGGTAGGCCAGGGTGTGGTCCTGGCCGGCGATGGCCGATTCCGACAAACCCCAGGGGGTATGGCGGGCCTGGCCCTCGGCGCGCTGCGCCGCCACCGCGCTGCGCGTGACCTGGTGCAGCACGCTGCCGATCGGCTCGTCCAGCACCAGCGACGGCATCAAGTACTCAAACATCGAGCCCGACCAGGATTTGAGCCCCACCTCGGTGCCACAGGCAAAAAAGGGCCGGCCCAGCGCCGCCCAGTGGCCCACCGGCACATCGCCCTTGGCAATCGCCAGCAGGCTGGTCAAACGGGATTCACTGGCCAGCAGATCGTAATAACTGTTGTCGAGCTGCTGGGTTTCTACCCGGTAGCCGATGTGCAGCAGCCGGCGCTCCGGGTCGTACAGCAGCCTGTAATCGGCCG
>JANOBL010000765.1:0-1507 GCA_031411635.1 Betaproteobacteria bacterium | reverse complement strand
CGTTCACGGCCGAGAACGTGGCCAAAGCCTGAGGTTGTTGACTCCCCAGCAGCGGGCGTGCGGCTGCAAGGCTGCACGCCCGCTGCGCTTGGGGCGCAGGCTGTGGGCCTGAGACAATCAGCCCAATGATGGATTGGTGGATACCGGCGCTGCTGGCGCTGAATGCGGCGCTGCTGGGTTTTTTGATCCTGTGGCTGTTGTTGCGATCGCCGGCCGGCGCCGCCCAGGCGGAACGTCTAGCGCGTGATCAGCGCGGCGAACTGCAAGACAGCGCCCGTGCCACCCGCCAGGAGCTGACCGCCGCGCTTAGCCTGTTCCAGCAGGCCCTGCTGGTGCAGGGCGGCGACGTGGCACGCACACAGAACGAGCAGATCGACTCGTTCCGCACCCAGTTGGCGGCGATGCAGCAGCAGTTGAGCGGCTCGCTGCAAGCCTTGAGCGATGCCAACCAGCGCCGGCTGGCCGAAGTGCGCGAGACGGTGGACACCCGCCTGGCCGCGTTGCAGCAAGGCAACGAGGCCAAGCTGGAGCAGATGCGCGCCACGGTGGACGAAAAACTGCAAGCCACGCTGGAGCAACGCCTGGGCCAGAGCTTCAAGCAGGTGGCCGAGCGGCTGGAGCTGGTGCACCAGGGCCTGGGCGACATGCGCAACCTGGCGCGTGATGTGGGCGCGCTGAACCGGGTGCTGGGCAATGTCAAGTCACGCGGCATCTACGGCGAGGTGCAGCTTGCCGGCCTGCTGGAACAGGTGCTGACGCCCGAGCAATACGCGAGCAATGTGGAAACCGTGCCCGGCAGCGGCGCCCGGGTGGAGTTTGCGATCCGGCTGCCGGGCCGGCAGGCGGGTGTTGATGCCCCGCTGTGGCTGCCGATCGACGCCAAGTTTCCACGTGAAGACTACGAGCGCATGCTGGATGCGCAAGAGCGGGCCGATGCACCGGCGGTGGAGGCCGCTGCCCGCGCGCTGGAAGCGCGGCTGAAAGCCGAAGCCCGCAGCATCCGCGAGAAATACATCGCGCCGCCGCACACCACCGATTTTGCGATCCTGTTCCTGCCCACCGAAAGCCTGTATGCCGAGGCGCTGCGCCGGCCCGGGCTGGTGGAGGCGCTGCAGCGTGAGCACCGCATCAGCCTGGCCGGCCCCACCACCTTGCTGGCCACCTTGACCAGCTTGCAGATGGGCTTTCGCACGCTGGCGCTGGAGCAGCGCAGCACCGAGGTCTGGCAGGTGCTGGGCGCGGTGAAAACCGAGTTTGGCAAGTTTGGCGAGGTGCTGGCGCGCACCAAGAAAAAGTTGGACGAGGCCAGCCAGAGCATCGAGCAAGCCAGCGTGCGCACCCGGGCGATGGGCCGCACCTTGCGCGATGTGGAATCGCTGCCGGGTCATCAGCCGCCGGTGGTGCTGGCGTCCGATCTGGAGGACGCCTGAGCCACGATGGTCGACCGCCCACCAAGCCCTGATCCCCGCACCTTGGGCCCTCAGCACACCGCGCAGGTGCTGCCGAT
>JANOBL010000764.1:0-5776 GCA_031411635.1 Betaproteobacteria bacterium | reverse complement strand
TGCGATGATGAAGACCACGATCTGGCGGCGCAACGCCCATGCCAGCGTGGGTTCGTAGGCCTTCAGCAGCTTGCGTGGCAGCCAAGGGTCTTCGTGGGAGACCTTCTTCAGCAGGACCGACGACAGCACCGGGATCACGGTGAGCGACAGCACCAGCGAGCTGATCAGCGCGAAGACGATGGTCATCGCGACCGGCACGAAGAACTTGCCTTCCAGGCCCTGCAGCGTCAGCAGCGGCAGGAACACCGTGATGATGATCAGGATGCCGGCCGAGACCGGCACTGCGACTTCGCGCACCGCGCGGAAGACGATGTGCAGGCGGGGCAACCGGCCTTTGCTCGTGTCGTGCGCCAGGTGCTGCACGACGTTCTCGACCACCACGACCGCCGCGTCCACCAGCATGCCGAGCGCGATCGCCAGACCGCCCAGGCTCATCAGGTTGGCCGACATGCCGGCCAACCGCATCATGATGAAGGTGGCCAGCGCCGCCAGCGGCAACACCACGGCCACGGCGACGGCCGCGCGCACGTTGCCGAGGAAGGCGCCGAGCAGCACCAGCACGATCAATGTCGCTTCCAGCAAGGCCTTCGAGACTGTGCCGACAGCCTTCTCGACCAGTCCCGCGCGGTTGTAGAACACCTTGAGTTCGACGCCCTTGGGCAGCGCCGGCTTGATCTCGTCGAGCTTCTTCTTCACGCCGTCGACGACCTTCTGCGCGTTCGCACCGGCCAGGCCCAGCACCAGGCCTTCGACGGCTTCACCGCGACCGTCCATCGTCACCACGCCGTAGCGCGTCACCGACCCGTCGCGCACCGTCGCGACATCGGCCAGGCGGACAGTGCGACCGTCCTTGCTGGCGACGATGATGGCGCGCAGGTCGTCCTGCGTCTTCACGCTGCCTTCGCTGCGCACCAGCAGCACCTCGTCGCCTTCGCCCAGCCGGCCGGCGCCGTCGTTGCGGTTGTTCGACTCGATGGCGGCCTTGAGCTTGGCGGTGGACAGGCCGACGGCCGCCAGCTTGGCCGGTTCGGGAATGACCTCGAAGCTGTGCACCTTGCCGCCGAGCGCGTTCACGTCGGCGACACCTGCAACCCCCCGCAATGCAGGCCGGATCACCCAGTCGAGCAGGCTGCGCTTTTCTTCCAGCGACATGCCATCGGCTTCGATCGTGAACATGAACATCTCGCCCAGCGGCGTGGTGATTGGCGCCATGCCGCCGCTGATGCCGGTGGGCAGGTCGGCCGTGATGTTCGAGAGCCGTTCAGCCACCTGCTGGCGCGCCCAGTAGATGTCGGTGCCGTCGTTGAAATCGACGGTGACATCCACCAACCCGTACTTCGAGACGGATCGCAGGATGCGCTGCTGCGGAATGCCCAGCATCTCGACTTCGATCGGGATCGCGATGCGGCTTTCGATCTCCTCGGGCGTCATGCCCGGGGCCTTCATGATGATCTTGACCTGCGTGCTCGACACGTCGGGGAAGGCGTCGATCGGCAGGTTGCGAAACGAATACCAGCCGGCGCCGGCCAGCAAGGCCGCGGCGAGCATCACGAACAGGCGCTGCGACAGCGCGAACTGAACCAGGCGGGCGAGCATCAGTTGCTCCCGCTCTTGCCGAGCCAGGCGGCCTTCAGTGCGATGACCGAGGTGATTGCGATGTCCTGGCCGGGCTTCAGCGGCCCTTGCACCTGCACCGAGGCGCCGGCGCTGTTGAGCACGGTGACCTGTTGGGCGAGGAAGCCCTTGGGTGTGCGGACAAAGACGTAGGCCTTGTCGCCCTGGCGCACGACCGACGCCACCGGCACGGGCCAGCTCTCGCCGCCCGAACCCGCGCTTGGCAAAGTTGCGAAGGGCACCTGGGCCTGAACGAATTCGCCGGGGCGCAGAAGCGTCGCACCCTGGGTGATCCGGGCGCGCAGCGTGACGGTCTGGCTTTCGCTCACCATCGACCCCAGGCTCATCGGCGTGGCGGTGGCGCCGCGACCGACCACCGTGATCTGCCCGCCCTTGGTCGCGACCTGGGACCGGCGGTCGGCCGGCAACTGGATGTCGAGCCACAACTGGCGCGTGTCGGCCAGGCGCATCAGTGCGTCAGCTTGCGCCACGCGCTGACCTGCCTTCACGTCGAGCGCCATCACGGTGCCGGTCATCTTCGCGTGCACCGTCAGGCCGTCCTGCAGCGCACCGCCGGCTGCGATCTTCTTGACGCTGGCGGCGTCCACCCCGGCCAGCCGCAGTGCGGCTTCGGCCTGCTGCACCCTGGCGCGGTCCTCTTCGGCGGCGCTTTCAGCCTCCTGCACGCGCCGCTCGGGGATGATGCCCTCGGCGACCAGCATGCGCTCGCGCTGCGCCGTCTTCTGTGACAGCCGGCTCTTCGAGGACGCTTCCAGCAGCTTGAGCTGCAGTTCGCCGAGTTCGGGGCTGATCAGGCGCAGCAACGGCTGGCCGCTCTTGACGGTGTCGTTTTCGCCGACCAGCACCCGGTCCACCAGCCCGGCAAGCGGGGCGCTGACCACCTGCTCCTGCGACGGCGGCAGCACGACGCGCGCCGGGTAGGCCTGGCCCTGGATATCGGCCGGCTTGCCGAGACGCTGCAGCGTGATGCCCAGGCCTTGCATCTGCGCCGGGGTGACCGGGAATTCATCGGCCGCATGGGACGACGCAGTCACCGCGAGAAGAGCGCTCAGAACGAGGGCAGGGGCGAAGCGAGGCGCGCGCCGGGACAGAAGGCATTGCATGTCAGAACTCCACGAAGCCTGCTTCCGAGACGGGGCGGCAGGACTGAGACAAGCGCAGGGAAGCGCTAAGAAAGGGTCTCAGGCGAGGAGCGGCGGAGCACGGCCGGCAGGCGGCAGGCTTCGATGGGAGTGGAAGTCGGGGCGGGAGCGGTCGGGGTGCCAATGCTGGGGTGGCAACTCATCGACTGCAGCGAGGCGTCGTGCTGCCGAAACGAGCGCAATCTGCGCATCTGCGTTGTCGATGGGCGGGAGCTGAGCCAACCGCGACGGGTCGATCCGGATCGCCATCGTGGCATGCGACACCAGCTGGTGCTCGTCGGACTCCATGTGCGCATCACCGTCTTCCAGTGAAGCGTGTGCCGTCGCGAACTCGACCTGCCCTTCGACCCCATCGTGATGGTGGTGGTGGAACGGCGCACTCAAGAGGTCGACCGCCACCACCAGTACCAGCAGCCACCGCGCAAACCACCATGCGTCGCTCACACCGCCCGGGGAGCGGCGCGCAAGGGTCGAGGGGTTTCTGGTGCGGGGCATGGGGCTCGAGGCGAATCTCAATGATCTATTTGCCAACAGAGTATTTTGCAGGTTTGTGAAACAGGACTGCCGAAGAAGCGCGCGAAATGGCCATTCACGCGCCTTTGATCCTGACTTTGAGCAGCTTCACGGAGTTGACGAACACCAGTATGTCCGGACCCAGGTGAATGATCGCCGCCTGGATCGGGCCGATCCAGCCCAGCAGCGCCGCGGTGATGCCCAGCACATGCACCACACCGACGCCGACGAACAGGTTCTCCTGCACGGTGCGGTAGGCGCGGCGGGCAATGGCACGGGCTGCAGCGATCTTGCTGAGGTCGTCGGTCATCAACGCGATGTCGGCCGCTTCGAGCGCCGCCTGCGTGCCGCCGCCACCCATGGCGATGCCGACATCGGCCTTCGCCAACGCGGGGGCATCGTTGATGCCGTCGCCGACCATCGCCACGCGGTGGCCTTGGGCCTGCAGTTCCGCGATTGCAGCGACCTTGTCTTCGGGCATCAAGTCGGCACGCACCTCGTCGATGCCGAGTTCGGTCGCGATCACCTGGGCCGTGGCCGCGTTGTCGCCGGTCAGCATCACGATCCGCTTGACGCCGCTGGCCTTGAGTTCCGCCAGCGCTTCCCTGGCACCCGGGCGCAGCGTGTCGGCGATGAAGATCACTCCGGCGAACTGGCCCTCGACCGCGACATGCACCGGCGTGCGCCCGCCGTCTTCGACGGCCGCTTCGAGGGCGACCCCGCTCTCGCGCAGCAGCGCGGCATTGCCCACCAGCACAACGCGACCTTCGACGGTGGCTCGCACACCCCGGCCCTGAAGTTGGTCGAAGGACTCGGGCTCGGGCACAGCGAGGTCTTTCCGGTTGGCTGCGTCCACGACTGCCTTGGCCAGCGGGTGCGCAGAGCGCCTGTCGGCGGCGGCGGCGAATCGCAGCAACGTGTTCTCGTCGACCGCGGCGTTGCGTGACGAGATTTCTACGACCTCGGGGCGATTCGCCGTGAGGGTGCCGGTCTTGTCGAACACCATCACGTCGACCTTCGCCAGCGTTTCCAGGTAGATGCCGCCCTTGATCAGGATGCCGGTGCGTGCCGCCCGCGCGATGGCTGCGATCATCACCAACGGTGTCGCCAGGCCCAGCTCGGCCGGCGAGGTGAAGATCATCAGCGTGACGATCGTGCGCACGTCGCGGGTGACGAAGTAGACGACGATCAGGAACACGAACACGACCGGGATCAGCCAGGCCGCCACCTTGTCGGCAAGCTTCTGCACCGGTGCGGCTTCGGCCTCGGCGCTCTCGACGAGGGCGATGATTCGGGAGAAGGTGGTGTCGGTGCCGAGCCGCTCGGTGCGGATGTCGAGCGCACCGGAATCGACCACGGTGCCGGCGAAGACCTGCGCGTCGATGCCTTTGTCCTTCGGAACGCTTTCACCGGTGATAGGCGCTTCGTTCACGGAACCCTGGCCACCGACCACGCGACCATCGACGGGAATCTTCTCGCCCGGACGCACCAGCACCACATCGCCGACTTTCAGCTCGCCGATCGGCACCGATCGCTCGCCACTTTCGGTGCGCAACAGCGCCACCTGCGGCACCGAGCCGATCAGCGACTTGATCGAAGCCCTGGCACGGTCGGTTTTCAGCTCCGCGATGAATTCGGCGATCAGGATGATGACCATCAGCACGGCACCGGCGACGGTCTCGCCGCCGAAGACGGCGACCAGCGTCGCGATGGTCACGAAGATTTCGGTGCCGACCTTGTGTTCGTGGATCAGGTCGAGGATGCCTGTCTTGACGAGCGGGTACAGGCCGATGGCAATGGCCACCCAGAGCACCTGGATTGGCACGAGGCCTTGCCAGAAAAGCAGTGCGATCAAGCCCGTGACGACGATGCGCGCGACCTCGATCCAGCGTTCGCGGGTCATCAGCGCCATCAACCCGACCGCATCGGGTGTGCCACTTGCAATTTGGGTGTTCATAGGTATTTCGCGATCGTTTTGAATTCGTCCATCGGGGGCGCGGGCTTCTTGTGCTGCGCACCCAGCGCTGCGTCCAGGCAGTGATCGAGGTGGTCGTGAATCAGGGTCTTCTTGGCGGCGTGGATCGCACTCTCGACCGCCTGAAGCTGCTGAACCACGTCGAGACAGGAACGGCCGTCGACCAGCATCGCGATGACGTTCTGTAAGTGGCCGTCGGCGCGCTTGAGGCGATTGATGACCTTGGGGTGGCTGGCGTGGAGGTGCTTTTCGCGCATGTTCGTATCCTACCAGGGAGGATACGTTCTGACGTTGCACGAAGGGCGGTGACTTTGCCTGTCGGCGCAGTCAGTTCAAGACGGGTCAGGCTGGTGATGGGCCGGCCCTTGAACCGCGGCATCAGATCCTTCTCGATTTCGCGATCACGCTGCCCGATGGTCGCTGGCCGCAAGCTGGCGGCGGTCGCGGCATTCCAGTCGGCCGCGACCGCTGCGAACGATCCTTTCGCGCGGTGCCGCTCGGTGCGTATCTG
>JANOBL010000763.1:0-5062 GCA_031411635.1 Betaproteobacteria bacterium | reverse complement strand
ATCACCCGGGCGCCACGCAGGTCAAAACGCTGGAAAGCGGCGTCGATCATCGCCTCGATGGCCCGCTCGGTCATGCCGGGATAGTGCTCCAGCTCCATCGCGCTGACCGACTCGGCGGGACTCCCGGCAAAGCCTGCAGGGTTGACGTTGCGGTCGCGCACCGTGCCGACAAAGCTGGTGATCGCGCCCACACCGCCGTCATCGGCCCGCAAAGCCGCCACCTCGGCCGAGAGATCGAAGTCTTCGGCCTGGATGCGGACGCGGGGCGACGGGTTCATCAAATTGATTCTCGCATCGCTAGAATCCGCTTCCATGTTGACGGCCGCCCGCTCCCACCTGCCCACACGCTGTGTGTTGGCCGGCCTCAAATCGAAAAAGCAGATGCTCGTCTGACCGGAGCCCTGCTGTTCCGTCGTCGGACGAGCGACGGAACAGGCGGCTTCCCCGCCAGGCCCCAGCCGCACCACGCTGGACCCCGGCCCGGCAAACAAAGCCTCCTGCGCTGAACGCGCGCCCGGCCCGGTTCATCCCCGTGGTCGTTTTTTGGAGTGTTCAAGATGCTTTGTTTTGATGGGATCTGGGTGCCTTTGGTCACCCCGTTCAAGTCAACGCCGGGCCGCCCCAAGTTGACTTGCTCCCCCTCGGGGGGGCGGGCGCCGCAAGGCGGCGCCTTTGGGGGCAATGTCAAGCATGGCGGGGTGGACCACCCTGCGCTGCACCGGCTGGTCACACACCTGGCCCAGCAAGGCGTGGCCGGGTTCATGCCTTGCGGCAGCACCGGTGAGGCGGCGATGCTGGACCAGGCCGAACAAGACGCCGTGCTGGCCACGGTGCTGGCGGCGGCGGGCGACAAGCCGGTGGTGATGGGCTTGGCGGGGGTGCGGCCGCAGCAGGTGGCGCAGCGTGCGCAGCTTCTTGCCGCCCGGCATGCGGTGGCCGGCTGGCTGCTGACCGCACCGGCCTACGTGAAACCCAGCCAGGCCGGCATCGTCGATTACTTTCACACGGTGGCGGATGCCACGCCGCTGCCCATCGTGGCCTACGACATCCCCGCTCGCACGGGGGTGCGCATAGCGCCGGCCACCTTGCGTGCGCTGGCCGAACATCCCAACATCCAGGCGCTGAAGGATTGCAGTGGCGACCGGGCAGCCGCAGAGAGCGTATTGACCGATGGCCGGCTGGCGCTGCTGTGCGGCAATGACGACGAGATGTTCGACCAGTTGGCCCGGGGTGCCGTGGGCGCCATCGCGGCCAGCGCGCACCTGGCCACTGCGCAGTTTGTGTTGTTGCACGCGCTGCTGCGGGACCAGCGCTTGACCGATGCGCGTTGGCTGTGGCGCGCATTGGCACCAATCACCGCTGCAGCGTTTGCCGAGCCCAACCCGGCGCCGTTGAAAGCCGCGCTGGCGCAACAAGGCTGGCTGCTGGATGAACTGCGGGCACCGATGCACCCTGCCAGCCAGCACACCGCTGCAACGCTGCTGGCGGCCGTGGCCGCCGTGGAGACGCTCGTCAGCCGCCAGTGACCGGCGGGAAAAACGCCACCTCGGCGCCAGGCGGCACCGGGGTGGCCTCGTCGGCCATCACCTGGTTCAGCGCACAGCGCAGCGCGCGGCCCCGCGCCAGCACCTCGGCATGGCGGCCACCGCGTGCAATCAGCAGATCGCGCAGCACACCCAGCGTGCTTCCGGCAGGCAATGGCACGGTTTCGCCCGGCCCCAGCGCTTCACGCAGCGACGCAAAGTAGCGCAGGTTGACGCTGACCTGCTCGGCCATGCTCAGGCCCCGATCAGCGATGACAGCAACAACAGCCGCACCACATCACCCCGCTGCACCACCTGGCCGGACGGCAAATCCACCAGGCCATCGGCCCAGACCGCCGAGGTCAGCACGCCCGAGCTTTGATTCGGAAACAGCTCCACACCACCCGCCGCATTGACCCGGGCGCGCAAAAACTCGCGCCGCTTGTCGGGTTGCGGCCAGTCGAAGTCCGCCCGCAGGCTGATCGCCGATGGCATCGCGGTGACACAGCCCTGGATCGCGCGCAGCACTGGCGCCACCGCCAGCAAGAACGTCACAAAGCTCGACACCGGGTTGCCGGGCAGGCCGATGAACAGCGCTTCACTCTCACCATCCTCGCGCCGCACCGCGCCAAAGGCCAGCGGCTTGCCGGGTTTGATCGCCACCTGCCAGGCCTCCAGCCAGCCCTCGGCCTTGACAGCAGGCTTGATGTGGTCTTCTTCGCCCACCGACACACCACCCGACGTCAGGATCAAATCGTTGCCCGCTGCGGCGCGGCGCAGCGCATCGCGGGTGGCGTCGAGCTGATCGGGCACGATGCCCAGGTCTTGCACCTCGCAGCCGGCCGCCAGCAGCAGGCCACGCAACGTGAATCGGTTGCTGTTGTAGATGGCGCCGGGCTTCAGTGCTTCACCCGGCATCACCAACTCATCACCGGTGGAAAACAGCGCCACCCGGGGCCGCCGCCGCACACTGACGCGCGAGGCACCCACCGCAGCAGCCAGGCCCAAGGCTTGTGGCGTCAAGCGCGCACCAGCAGCCAGCACCTCGGCGCCATGCTGCACATCCTCGCCCTGGCGGCGCACCCATTGGCCGGGCAAGGGCAGGGTGTTGATGCGCACGCTGCCCAGGCCATCGCCGGGCAGCGGTTCGCACTGCTCCTGCATCACCACCGCATCGGCGCCGGCCGGAAGCTGCGCGCCGGTGAGGATGCGCACCGCCGTGCCGGGCTGCAATGCCGTGCCCACCACACCGGCCGGCAGGCGCTGGCTGACGGGCAGCAGCACACCGGCAGCAGGCACATCGACAACACGCAAGGCATAACCATCCATCGAGCTGTTGTCAGCCGGCGGCACATCCAGCGCCGACACCACGCCCTTGGCCAGCACCCGGCCCAGCGCGTCGAAGGTGGCCACTTTCTCGATATCGCTTATCACCCGGTCGCGCGCCACCGCCAGCAAACGGGTCAGCACCTCGTCCAGGCTCAGCATCGTGGGGCGTTGCGGGTCAGCCATGGTGTGCGGGTTGGTAGTGGTAACGGCTGGCAGCATGCATCAAATGGTCAACCAACGCGGTGGCCGAGGCCATGTTGAACACCGGCCGGTTGGTGGCCACCGGCAAGGCATCGGGATCATCGGTGGCGATTGCCGCCACAAACGGATCGTCCGGGTACAGCGGCGGCTGGCCCAGCGCAGCGCGCCAGACTTCCACCTTGGGCAGCGCTGCGTGTTTGTAGCCTTCCACCAGCACCCAGTCCACCGGCGACAACTCGGCCAGCAGCGCGTGCACCGACGGCAGGCCCTCGATCTCAAACTCGCGCAGCAGCGCCAGCCGCTGCGCCGAGGCCACCAGCACCTCGGTGGCGCCGGCCTCGCGGTGCCGGTAACTGTCCTTGCCGGGCTGGTCGATGTCGAAGCGCTTGTGCGCGTGCTTGATCACCGAGACACGCTGGCCCCGGGTTTTGAGTTCGGCGATCAGCAGCGCGATCAGCGTGGTCTTGCCAACGCCGGACGGGCCACAAATTCCGACGACATTCATACGACGACGTTCATGCCGCGCAGTGCCGCTGGATATACGCCTTGACCTGGGCGGTATCCACCGGCATCACGGTAAAGCGCTTGGGCAAGGCCTCAATGCCAGCCAATGCGGCTGGGCGCAGCGGCTGGCGGCCCAGCGCCTCTTCAATCGTCTCGGCAAACTTGGCCGGCAGCGCGGTCTCCAGCACGATCATCGGTACACCGGCTTGCTGGTGTTCACGCGCCACCTTCAGGCCATCGGCGGTGTGGGTGTCGATCATGTCCTGGTGATCAGCCCAGGTGCTGCGAATCGTGGCCAGCCGGTCGCCATGGCTGCTCTTGCCGGAGACAAAACCGAAGCTGGCGAAACGCGCGGTTTCTTCCGGGCTGAGCTGGAAGCCGCCGTGCTTTGCCAAACCGGCGCCAAACAACTGCGCAATGCGCGCGCCGTCGCGCCCCAGCAGATCGAATACAAAGCGCTCAAAGTTGCTGGCCTTGCTGATGTCCATCGACGGGCTGCTGGTCTCGTAGGTTTCTGCACTGGCGCGCACCCGATACCGACCGGTGCGGAAAAACTCATCCAGCACATCGTTTTCGTTGGTGGCCACCACGAGCTGGGCAATCGGCAGCCCCATCATGCGCGCCACATGGCCGGCGCAGACGTTGCCAAAGTTGCCCGAGGGCACGGCAAAACTCACCCGCTCGGTGTTGTGCCGGGTGACCTGGAAATAACCCGCAAAGTAGTACACCACCTGGGCCAGCAGCCGGGCCCAGTTGATCGAGTTGACGGTGCCGATCTTGTGCTTGCGCTTGAAATCCAGATCGTTGCTGACCGCCTTGACAATGTCCTGGCAATCGTCAAACACCCCTTCGATGCAGATGTTGTGGATGTTGGGGTCTTGCAGGCTGAACATCTGCGCCTGCTGGAACGGGCTCATGCGGCCTTGTGGGCTGAGCATGAAGACACGCACGCCTTTTTTGCCGCGCATCGCGTACTCGGCCGCCGAGCCGGTATCGCCCGAGGTGGCGCCCAGGATGTTCAGCGCCTCGCCACGCCGCGCCAACTCGTACTCGAACAAATTGCCCAGGAGCTGCATCGCCATGTCCTTGAAGGCCAGCGTCGGGCCGTTGGACAAGGCCTGGATGTGCAGGCCGGGGGAGAGCTGGCGCACCGGCACGATGGCGTCGGTGCCGTAGGTGGCGCGGGTGTAGGTCTTGTCGGCCAGCGCCTTCAAATCGGCAGCAGGGATGTCGGTGATGTAGCGCTGCAGGATCTCGAAGGCCAGTTCGGCATAGCTCAAACCACGCCAGCGGGTGAGCGTGGCGTCGTCGATCTTGGGGTAATGCGTGGGCAGGTACAGCCCACCATCTGGCGCCAGGCCTTCGAGCAGGATTTCGCAGAACTGGCGCTCGGTCTTGTCGCCGCGAGTACTGATGTAGTTCATTGGGGGTCAGAAAGCGCGTCGGGCCAGCATTTTCAGTTGCTGCTGGGCGTAGGCCACCACATCCTGGATGTCCTTGGAAAG
>JANOBL010000762.1:0-1660 GCA_031411635.1 Betaproteobacteria bacterium | reverse complement strand
CACTGCCGTTTGGCGATGCGCAGCTCAAGCCGCTGTGTGGTGGGGAGACGCTGGCCTGGCGGCAGGTTGATCCGGCTTGACTGCGGCCAGGTGATCCACCCAGGCCAGCCCTGGCTGGCGCATCTGCAGCCCGGTCTGGATCAGGCGCTGGCGGGCTGCACCTGCAGCAGGCCTGTGGCTGAGGCATTGAACGGTGCGGTGGCGGGCGGGCCGCCGCAACTGGCCGCCGGCCCGCTGCGCTTTGTGCCGCAAGCCGATTTGCCGGCCGGTGAGGCTTACGAGGCCTTCATCCACCGCACGGCGCAAGTGCCCACCCGCAACAACTTGCATGATCTGTTCAACGGCCTGGTGTGGTTGGCGAGGCCAGCGCTCAAGACGCGGTTGAATGCCTTGCAGGCAACAGAAATCCAACGTGCCGGCATTGGTGCGCAGCGCGGCCGCTTGCGTGATGCACTGACCCTGTTTGATGAAAACGGCGCGGTGCTGGACGGGCCGGCCGACCTTGTGAATGCACTGGTGGCCGACCTGCGTGCCCGCAACTGGACGGCGCTGTTCATCACCCACCGCGCCCACTGGGCCGGTGTGCGCTTGACGCTGATAGGCCACGCCCTGCTGGAGCAATTGGCCACCGCACCGCGCAAGCCGCTGACCGCCCATGTGCTGGCGCTTGACCCGCTGGGCTTGAGCGCTGACGACTGGGCCAGCAAGCCGTTTTTGCCCCTGCCGGTGCTGGGTGTGCCGGGCTGGTGGCCCGCCAACGAGGCGCCCGATTTTTACGCGGACGCAGCGGTGTTCCGGCCGATACGTCAACGCTGAGCGCCGGGCTCAGGCCGGCAAAAAACCTTCAATCGACAGGTAGCGCTCACCGGTGTCGTAGTTGAAGCCCAGCACCCGGGCGCCCGCCGGCAGATCAGGCAGTTTTTGCGCAATCGCCGCCAGCGTGGCGCCGCTGCTGATGCCCACCAGCAGGCCTTCTTCACGGGCGCTGCGGCGGGCGTATTCGCGCGCAGCCTCGGCCTCGACCTGGATCACGCCGTCCAGCAGGGCGGTGTGCAAGTTGACCGGGATGAAGCCCGCGCCAATGCCCTGGATGGGGTGCGGGCTGGGCGCACCACCGCTGATCACCGGGCTGGCACTGGGCTCCACCGCAAACACTTTCAGCCCTGGCCAGCGGGCTTTCAGCACCTGGGCGCAGCCGGTCAGGTGGCCGCCGGTGCCCACGCCGGTGATCAGCGCGTCCAGCCCGTCGGGGAAGTCGGCCGCAATCTCCTCGGCCGTGGTGCGCACATGCACCGCGATGTTGGCCGGGTTCTCAAACTGCTGCGGCATCCACGCGCCGGGGGTGGCCGCCACCAGCTCTTGCGCCCTGGCTATTGAGCCCTTCATGCCCTTTTCGCGTGGCGTCAAATCGAAGCTGGCACCGTAGGCCAGCATCAGCCGGCGCCGCTCGATGCTCATGCTGTCGGGCATCACCAGCACCAGCTTGTAGCCCTTGACGGCGGCCACCATCGCCAGCCCGATGCCGGTGTTGCCCGAGGTCGGCTCGATGATGGTGCCGCCTGGCTGCAGCGCACCGCTGCGCTCGGCGTCCTCCACCATGCTCAGGGCGATGCGGTCTTTGATCGACCCACCCGGGTTGCTGCGCTCACTCTTGATCCAC
>JANOBL010000761.1:0-3060 GCA_031411635.1 Betaproteobacteria bacterium | reverse complement strand
CCCCATGCCAACGGCTTGACCAGCCTGACCTGGTTCGAGGACCACGCACCGTTCACGGCCAACACCGGCGCGGCCGACTTTGTCGCCGCCTACACCCAGCGTGCCAAGGACGCCGCGCTGCCGTATCCGGTGGCCGAGTACCAGGCCGCTTCGGAGTTTGCCGCGTGGCAGATGCTGGAGGCGGCGGTCAAAGGGGTTGGCCGCATCGACGACAAGGCGATGGCCGCCTGGCTCAAGGCCAACAAGGTGCCCACCGTGCTGGGCATGCGCTCGTTCGAGGGCAAGTTCAACAGCAGCGCCGCCGACACCAAGCTCAAGCAGGTGCAGGGCGGCAAATGGGTCACCGTGTGGCCCGCCAAGTACCGCCCACCGGGCGGCAGCTTTCAATGACCGCGCCACAACCCATCAGCAGCAGGAGTTCACCGATGACCAGGACCATGACCGCCGCGCGGCTGCATGCGTTGCACCAGCCGATGCGCTTGGACACGATTGCCGTGCCCAAGCCCCGCCCCAACGATGTGCTGGTGCGTATCAAGGCCTGCGGCATCGTGCCCAATATGGCCAACGTGATCAACAACTGGCCAAGCTGGTTTCCGCACCAGCCGCTGGCCAGGTTGCCGGCCATCTTCGGGCTGGACCCGGCCGGCATCGTCGAAGAGGTGGGCGAGGCCGTGATCAATGCCAAGCCCGGTGACCGGGTCTACGTCAGCCCGCTGCGCTCTTGTGGCTCGTGCAAGGCCTGCCGCGCGGGCCGGCGCAGCCAGTGCCGCTACTACACGCTGAACGGCTACTTCAGCACCAGCACCGATGGCCAGCGCATCTTCGACCTCTACCCCTATGGCGGCTTCAGCGAATACATGACCGCGCCCGACTACGCGCTGGTCAACTTGCCGGACAGCCTCAGCTTCGAGAAGGCAGGGCGCTTTGGCTACCTGGGCACGTCCTACGGCGCACTGCAGAACGCCGGTGCCGGCACCGGTCAGGTGGCGTTGATCGACGGTATCACCGGCACGCTGGGCGTGGCCGCCACGGTGCTGGGCTTGGCGATGGGCTTGTCGCGCATTCTCGGCACCGGGCGCGACCTGGAACTGCTGCAACGCGTGAAGGCGCTGGCGCCGGACCGCATCGAAGTGTTGGCGCTGGGCGAACGCCCTACCAACGAATGGGCCAAGGCGTTGACCGGCGGCGACGGTGTGGATTTTGCGATCAGCGCCTTGGGCGCACGCGCGCCGGTTGAGACCATGCTCGACTCGATGCAAGCGGTTCGCCGCGGTGGCAAGGTGGTCAACGTGGGCGGTGTGGCCGATGCGCTGCCGATCGACATGAAGTGGCTGATGGACGAGCAGATCCAGATCATCGGTTCCAACTGGTTCAGCGCCACCCAGGGCCAGGAGATGGCCGACATGGTGGGCACCGGCACGCTTGATCTGTCGTACCTGGAAGACGTGGTGTTCCCGTTGGCCCGCGTCAACGAGGCGATCTCGGGCCTGAAAGACCGCAACGGCGGCTTCTCGAACTACGTCGTCTGCCCTTGAAGCCAACCATGATGGACAACAACAAGCCAACTTTCCATTGGAACGATCCGCTGCTGCTGGATGCCCAGCTCAGCGCCGACGAACGCGCGGTGCGCGATGCCGCGATGGCCTACTGCCAAGAGCGGCTGGCCCCACGTGTGCTCGAAGCCTTTCGCCACGAGCGCACCGACGCGGCCATCTTTCGCGAGATGGGCAGCCTGGGTCTGCTCGGCGTCACGATGCCCGAGGCCTATGGCGGTGCCGGGCTCAACTACGTCAGCTATGGCCTGGTGGCGCGCGAGGTTGAGCGGGTGGACTCCGGCTACCGCTCGATGATGAGTGTGCAGAGTTCATTGGTCATGGTGCCGATCAACGAGTTTGGCACCGAGGCCCAGAAGCAGCGCTACCTGCCCAAGCTGGTTTCCGGCGAATGGATAGGCTGCTTTGGCCTGACCGAGCCCAACCATGGCTCCGACCCCGGCAGCCTGGCCACGCGCGCCAGGAAGGTGGCTGGCGGCTGGTCGCTGTCGGGCAGCAAGATGTGGATCACCAACAGCCCCATTGCCGATGTCTTTGTGGTCTGGGCCAAGGACGCTGACGGTGAAGGTTCGGGCTCGATACGCGGTTTCATTCTGGACAAGGGCAGCAAGGGCTTGAGCGCCCCGGCGATTCACGGCAAGGTGGGCCTGCGCGCGTCCATCACCGGTGAAATCGTGATGGTCGAGGTGTTCTGCCCGGTGGAAAACGCGTTTCCGCAGGTGCGTGGCCTGAAGGGCCCGTTCACCTGCCTGAACAGCGCACGCTATGGCATCGCCTGGGGCGCATTGGGTGCGGCCGAGGATTGCATGGCGCGCGCGCGTCAATACGTGCTGGACCGCCGGCAGTTTGGCAAACCGCTGGCGGCCAACCAGTTGATCCAGAAAAAGCTGGCCGACATGCTGACCGACATCACGCTGGGCTTGCAGGGCTGCTTGCGGCTGGGCCGCATGAAGGACGAAGGCTCGGCGGCGGTGGAGATCACCTCGGTCATGAAGCGCAATAGCTGCGGCAAGGCGCTGGAGATCGCCCGCAGCGCGCGCGACATGCTGGGTGGCAATGGCATCAGCGACGAGTTTGGCGTGGCGCGCCATCTGGTGAACCTGGAGGTGGTCAACACCTACGAAGGCACGCATGACGTGCACGCGCTGATCATCGGGCGCGCCATCACTGGCATTGCGGCGTTCTGATGGGACGTGACTGAGGTTCAGCCCGCCTTGCGGCGGGATCGCGCCGTGGTGGATAGGCGGTGCCAAATTGCGGTCAACCTATCAATGCGGGCGACGCCCTTGGGCTTGTTGCGGCCGCTGCGAGTGGCTGCTTTGGCGCGGAGAGCGTTCAACCTCGGAGCGAGGCCGAGGCCACCGGGTGACCGGCTGCCTCCATGTCCCCCGCCGCCGGCAAAAAGCGGCCGCCGGCTCCTTCTTTACTTACGGCATCCGGTCACCCGGCGCCCTCGGCCCGGCAGCACTTGCGAACTTCGACGGTGTTTCAAAACCACGCGCGCCAC
>JANOBL010000760.1:0-3177 GCA_031411635.1 Betaproteobacteria bacterium | reverse complement strand
CTCCGAGCGGCGGTTCAGTCCAACCAGGTTTATCTGACGCCGCTGGCTTCGAGGCGCTTGTCTAGTTTTGGCTGGGGCGTCAGATAAACGCTTTTCGTTGGCGTCGCAATACCCACTACCCAATGCCCATGCAACCATACGATCTCGCGATCCCAATACTGCCGAGCCGCTCGGTGAACGACACTGTCGCGTTCTACAAGCGCCTTGGTTTCGAAGGTGGCGCGCACGAATTCGACAGCGGGTACGCCATTCTGAGAAGAGGAGGCGTCGAGCTTCACTTCTTCACGCACAAAGAACTTGTGCCCGCAGAGTCGTCAGCCGGCTGCTACATCCGAGTCACAGACGTCGAGAGCTTCCATAGCTCGTGTTTATCCAGTCAGTTGCCGCGCACAGGCATCCCACGTATGGACGTTCTGGAAGACAAACCATGGGGCCTTCGAGAGTTCGCAGTGATCGACCCTGATGGCAACCTCATACGCATTGGTCAGGTCATCGCCAAGTAGCAATATGCTCGTCCAGCAAACAGCGACTCCTAATCGGGTAGCCAGGAGTTTCTAACTCCCAGCCCCCACACCACCACCGTGCGGGTCCGCGGTGGGCGGTTCAACAAGTTGGCTCGCTCGACCAAGGCGATTGCCGTTTGGCCGCCGAGTACACGCCTGTTGCGGTAGCTGCAGCATGTAGCTACACTGCTACCATGCGGTTCACTTGGTCAGAGCGGAAGCGCACCCTCAACATCAAAGATCATGGACTTGATTTCGTAGATGCGCCGCGCGTATTCGAAGGTGCAACGTACACATTCGAAGATTCCAGATTTGACTATGGTGAGCAACGGTTCAAGACGCTTGGCCTGCTGGCAGGTGTCCCGGTTTCAATTGTTCACACGGAGACCGAAGATGAAATCAGAGTCATCTCCTTTCGCAAAGCAACCAAAAGTGAAACCAACCTCTACTTCAGTCAAGTCTAAAACAGATTGGGATCGACTCCTCGATCCGGCAGCGCCAGGACAACCAACTTCCGAGCACCCAGAAGCAGACGTGCGGCATATTGTTCGAGGAATTGTGCGTAAGGGACTATTGCCTGCGCCCACCAAAACACTTGTGTCGTTGCGCGTCGATCAAGATGTACTTGCGTGGTTCAAGGCTCAAGGTTCCGGGTATCAAACAAAAATCAATGCGGTACTCCGCGCCTTTCGCGACGCGTCGGCCTGATCGGGTAGCCAGGAGTTTCTAACTCCCAGCCCCCACACCACCCAACGTGCGGGTCCGCAGTGGGCGGTTCAACAAGTTGGCTCGCTCGACGAAGGCGATTGCCGTTTAGGTCCTATAGCCCTGGGCCTTGCACCACAGGTCTTTGGCGCTGACCAAGCCTTGCCTCTTCAACCACGCATTGGACAGTGCCTGCTGCACCGCTGGGGTTCTCGCCATGTGCCAGAGGCCATGATCAAATTGAACTCGTCTGACCGCGCTGAACTTGTCTGACCGCGCGCCGAGTGCCGCCTAACCCATCGTTGCAGCGGACGTCGCCAGCGTATCGCTTGGTCGCACTTTGCCAACTCTGGTAGAAGGACAATGCGACACCGATACACCACTGAGTAAATTTATTCAGTGGTGTATCGGTGTCCAATTTCAGGCTGGCGTTTGAGATCCGGTCCGGCGCAAGGGTTTTATCCGCTGCCAGCCGGAAACCGCCTCAGCGCCCCTTGAACTCTGCCGGCCGCTTGGCCAAAAACGCCGCCACGCCCTCGCCAAAATCCGCCGTGCGCCCGGCCTCCACCTGCAGCCTGGCCTCCAGATCAAGCTGCTGCTCGTAGCCGTTGCGGGTGGATTCCCAGTACGCGCGCCGCATCAGCCCCAGCGAGCGGGGCCCGTTGGCCAGTTGGCGGGCGATGCCCATCGCACCGTCCATCAGCGCGGCTTGGTCGTCGTACAGCCGGTTCACCAGACCCCAGTCCAGCGCTTTGTCGGCGGGCAGTTTTTCAGCCAGCAACGACAACTCCATCGCCCGGCCCCAACCGATCAGCCTTGGCAGCAAAAACGTGGCGCCGCCGTCCGGGATCAGCCCGATGCGCGCGAATGCTTGCAGAAAATAAGCGTTGCGCGACGCGCAGACGATGTCGGCCATGATGGCAAAGCTCATGCCCACACCGGCCGCCGCGCCGTTGACGGCCGCCACCATCGGCATGTCCAGATCCCGCAGTGCCAGTAGCACCGGGTGGTAGCCGCCGCGCAGCACCTCGCCGGCGCTGCCGGTCATCGGCCGGTCGGGATCGGCCAGGTTGGCGCCCGAGCAAAAGGCCCGGCCCTCGCCGGTGATCAGCAAACAGCGCGCGCCGTGCGCCGGATCGGCCAGCTCGCGCACCGCTTGCTGCAGCTCGCTCAGCATCTTGGCGCCCACTGCGTTGAGCACCTCGGGGTGGTTGAAACGCAGCACGGCCACCGGGCCGTCGAAGGTGAGCGAGATGCGTTGGTAGGTCATGGTGGATGGCTGGGCGTGGGCTGTAGGGCAACTATCTTGCGGCATCGCCAGCCACCCACGCTGTCACGGGCGTGCCAGATCGGGTGGCCTCAATTGCCCGTCTTGTTGGGATCGCGCCAGGCGCGCTCAAACGGCAGCCGCCAGGCATGCGGCGCAATCAACTGGTGGATCGACTTCGGGCCCCAGGAGCCCGGTGGGTACAAGCGCACCGGCGGCGGTGCCTCCAGCAAATGGGTGGACACCTCCCACAGCCGCTCGATGCCCTCGGCGGTGGTGAACAGCGTGCGGTCGCCGCGCATCGCGTCCAGGATCAAGCGCTCGTAGGCCTCCAGCACCTCGCCGATCAGCCCGGTGTCGTGCATCGCAAACTGCAGGCTCAGCTTGTCCAGCCGCATGCCCGGGCCGGGCCGCTTGCCGTAGAACGACAGCGACATCTTCGAGGCATCCGCCAGGTCGAAGGTCAAATGGTCCGGGCCTTGCGCGCCCACACCCGAGCCAGCCGGGAACATGCTCTTGGGCGGCTCGCGGAAAGCGATCGAGATGATGCGCTGGCCCTCGGCCAGCCGCTTGCCGGTGCGCAGGAAGAAAGGCACGCCAGCCCAGCGCCAGTTGTCGATGAAGCACTTCAGCGCAATGAAGGTCTCGGTTTCGGACTCGGGGTCGACGCCCTCCTCCTGCCGGTAGCCGCTGTACTGGCCG
>JANOBL010000759.1:0-3995 GCA_031411635.1 Betaproteobacteria bacterium | reverse complement strand
GGTTGTTCAGCGTCAGCTTGCCGTCGGCGCCGCTCAAGCCGTGGTGCGGTGTTTCCACCACCACCACCCAGGCGGCCATGTTGTCGTGGATGTTGCAGCCCAGCGCGGCAATGCCGGCTTGGTCAAACACCACCGGCGCGGCGGGCGTGCCGACATAAAGCTTGATCTCGAACTTCTTGACCGGCGAAAACGAATACAAGTGATGGCGCACCGTGTCGCGGTTGGGAAAGCTCACCGACGAGCCCACCGTGACGATCGTCACCGCCTGGGCAAACTGGCGGTTGCTCTGCACGATCTCGGCGCCCACCGTGGGCCGTGCGGCGGCCTTGGCCTCGCGCGATTCCACAAACACCGCAGCGCCGGCCAGCGGTTTGCCGGCGCCGTCGCTGATTTGAAGCTCCAGCGTGCTGGCGGCGGCGGGCAGCGTGGCTGCCAGCAAGGCCAGCAGGCCAAGCAGCGGTGGCAGCCGCAGGCGGGCGGCGGTGGTCGGTGAAGGCGGGCTTGAGTCCATGGGCGGCAGGCGAGGAGGCCGAAAAGGGCAGCAGCACCGCAGGCTGCGGCGCTGTCTCCCCAGGCCTATCGGCCAGCGCCGCGCCAGACTTGAGCCGGCGCCCCCTTGCCCGGCATCAGGCTGCGGCTGAAATCACCCCGCCGCCCAGGCAGACCTCGCCGTCGTACAGCACCGCCGATTGGCCCGGCGTCACGGCCCATTGCGGCTGGTCAAACGCCAATGCAAATCCGGTGGCTGTGCTTTGCAGCATGCAGGCTGCATCGGCCTGGCGGTAGCGCGCCTTGGCGGCCAGCGGCCCATCGGCGGGCGCGCTGCCGGCCACCCAGCTTGCATCGTCAAACTGCAGCGCCATCGATTGCAGCCACCGGTGGCCATGGCCCTGCACGACGACCAGCGCATTGCGCGCCAGGTCTTTGCGGGCCACAAACCAGGGTGCGTGGTCCCCCGCGCCGCGCGCAGCACCCCGCTCTTTGACACCGCCAATGCCCAGCCCCTGGCGCTGGCCCAGCGTGTAAAAGCTCAAGCCCAGGTGCTGGCCCAGCGTGCGGCCACGGTCGTCGATGATGGGCCCGGGCTGGTGGCTCAGGTAGCGGTTGAGAAACTCTCGAAACGGCCGCTCGCCGATAAAGCAGATGCCGGTCGAGTCTTTTTTCTTGGCATTGGGCAACCCGGCCACGGCGGCCAGCCGGCGCACCTCGGTCTTGGGCAGCTCACCCACCGGAAACAGCGTCTTGGCGAGTTGCGCCTGGGTCAAACGGTGCAAAAAGTAGCTCTGGTCTTTCAGCGGGTCCAGGCCTTTGAGCAACTCGAAGCTGCCGGCTGGCGTTTCACGCACACGGGCGCCGCCGGACGCCTCGGCGTCCGGCTCGTCATGACGCCGTTCGGCCATTTCGCCCGGGTCCGATGGCACCCATCGGACCCGGGCGTAATGGCCGGTGGCGATCTTGTCGGCGCCCAGCCGCATCGCATGGTCCAGAAAGGCCTTGAACTTGATCTCGGCATTGCACAGCACATCGGGGTTGGGCGTGCGGCCGGCGTTGTACTCCCGCAGGAACTCGGCAAACACCCGGTCTTTGTACTCGGCGGCAAAGTTGACATGCTCGATATCGATGCCGATCACATCGGCCACCGCCGCCGCATCGATGATATCGAGGTTGGACGAGCAGTATTCGCTGTCGTCGTCGTCTTCCCAGTTTTTCATGAAGATGCCCACCACCTCATGGCCAAGCTGCTTGAGCAGCCAGGCGGTGACGGCGGAATCAACGCCGCCGGACAGGCCGACGACGATGCGGCTGGGTTTCATGGGTTTCGATTGTCCCCGTCCAGCCTGATGGGCTGGACCAGCGATGCATCGGCCCACACCACGTGCAGCGGATGCCGCACGCCGGCCAGGTGGTCTTCGATGCAGCGCAGCACCAGCGGGCTGCGGTGGCGCGCTGCACTGGCCCGCAACTCGTCCAGCGTGAGCCACAGCGTTCTGACGATGCCGGTATCCAGCGCATGGCCGGGCAGTGGCTCACCCACCGTGCCGCTGTAGGCCAGGCGCAGGTAGGTCACGTCCTCGGCCGCCAGGCCACTCCGGGCCGGCCGCACAAAACGCGACAGGTACAGCCCCAGCAGCGCCTGCGGCTCAAAGACACAAGCGGTTTCTTCCAGGCACTCGCGCACAACGGCTTGCAGCGGCGACTCGCCCGGGTCCAGGTGGCCGGCCGGGTTGTTGAGCTTCAGGCCCTCGGGCGTGTGCTCTTCCACCAGCAAAAACTGGCGCGTGCCCGCCACCTGCCGTTCAACGATTGCGGCCACGGTCACACTGGGTTTCCATCGGGGTTTGGTCATCGCCAAATGGTAGCGGCCGTGACAAAGCGCACAAACCCGGCGGTTCGCCAATTGAACTCGGGTAAGCTGCCAGCAGGAGCTGCCCCTTCTCCTGAGGGCGGGCCCGCGAGGAGAAAGCATGCAAATAGGCGTACCACTCGAGACGCTGGCCGGGGAAACCCGCGTCGCCGTCACCCCAGAAACGGCCAAAAAGCTCAAGGCCCAGGGCCACACGGTGCGCATCCAGTCGGGTGCCGGCGTGGCCGCCAGTGTCACCGACGCGGCGTATATCGCCGCCGGCGCCGAGATCACCGACCGCGCCGGCGCGCTGGGCGCCGACCTGGTGCTCAAGGTGCGCTCGCCCCAGGCCGATGAGCTGGCGCTGATGAAGCCCGGTGCCGCGCTGGTGGGCATGCTGGAGCCCTTCTACCGCCCTGGGCTGGAGGCGATTGCCGCCGCCGGCCTGACCAGTTTTGCGCTGGAGGCCGCACCGCGCACCACGCGCGCCCAAAGCATGGACGTGCTGAGCAGCCAGGCCAACATCGCGGGCTACAAGGCAGTGATGATCGCGGCCGACCGCTACCAGCGTTTCTTTCCGATGCTGATGACCGCTGCCGGCACCGTCAAAGCCGCCAGGGTGGTGATCCTGGGCGTGGGCGTGGCGGGCTTGCAGGCGATTGCCACCGCTAAACGTTTGGGCGCAGTGATCGAGGCCAGCGATGTGCGGCCCGCGGTCAAGGAGCAGATCGAGTCGCTGGGCGCCAAGTTCATCGAGGTGTCCTACGACACGCCCGAGGAAAAAGAAGCCGCGGTGGGCGTGGGTGGTTATGCCAAGCCGATGCCGCCAAGCTGGCTGGCGCGCCAGCAGGTGGAGGTGGCCAAGCGCATCGCGGCGGCCGACATCGTGATCAGCACCGCGCTGATCCCCGGCCGTGCAGCGCCCACGCTGATCACCGAGGAGATGGTCAAGGCGATGAAGCCGGGCTCGGTGATCGTTGATATCGCAGCCGGCAAGGCGGCGGATGGCATTGGCGGCAACTGCCCGATCTCAGAAGCCAACAAGACCGTTGTCAAGCATGGTGTGACGCTGGTGGGCGAGACCAACCTGGCCGCGCTGGTGGCGGCCGATTCGTCGGCCCTGTACGCCCGCAACGTGCTGGATTTTTTGAAGCTGGTGCTGGCCAAGGACGGCAGCTTCAGCGTACCGATGGACGACGACATCGTGGCCGCCTGCCTGATGACGCAGGCCGGCGAAGTGAAGAGAAAGTAAAGGACGAGAGAAGCCATGGACATCCTCAGCCCCACCATCACCAACCTGATCATCTTTGTGCTGGCCATCTACGTGGGTTACCACGTGGTGTGGACCGTCACTCCCGCGCTGCACACGCCACTGATGGCGGTGACCAACGCGATCTCGGCCATCGTCATCGTCGGCGCGATGCTGGCCGCGGCACTCACCGAAACCACGCTCGGCAAGACCATGGGCGTGCTGGCGGTGGCGCTGGCGGCGGTGAATATCTTTGGCGGCTTCCTGGTCACCCGGCGCATGCTGGAGATGTTCAAGAAGAAGGAAAAGAAGGCCCCTGCCGCCGGCAAGGGAGAACACGCCCATGGTCTTGCCGAGGGTGGTTTCAGTCAGTGCGGCGGCCAGCATGGCGCCCACGATGAC
>JANOBL010000758.1:0-3384 GCA_031411635.1 Betaproteobacteria bacterium | reverse complement strand
CGCGCGATCCAGCACCGGATCGAGAACCCGGTGGCCAAGCTGATCCTGCAAGGCCGGTTTGGGCCCAAGGACGTGATCCCGGTGGATGTGAAAGACGGCGCTTTTGAGTTTGGGCGGGTGGTGCACTGAGCGAAACACCGTGCCACCCAGCGAGCGCCGCAAGCGCTGCGGGGGTGGGCCTAACGCCGCGCCGCCATCACATGCCGGGCCTGCACATAGCCGTAAGCAAAGTCCACCGATTCTGCGATGTTGCGCTGGGTGGCCAAACGCTCTTTTTCGGTGATGAAAAACGCCAGGTCCACGCTGTGGCGGATGTACTGCGCCGGCATGCGGTTCAGCGCCACGCAGGCCACGTCGGCCAGCAGCCCGGGGTCGTCGGACACGCCCGGGTAGCGTGGCGCGCTGGCCACCACGGCGGCAAAAACGGCTTTTTCGTGGCTGTTGTGAACCGAGGTGAAGTCCATCGTCGGTGCTCCTGGGGTGGATCGGGTGATCCCCGTTTATCGGCCGCTGATCACCCGGGCTTGAATTGGCGGGCTGCGGGCCAGCGCCAGCTTCACTAACATCGGTGCATGACCACCGCCGCCATCACCCCCCTCGATGCCCCGCCGCTGCGCCAGGACGCCACCGTCATCGGCCTGGTGGGCCTGGCGCATGCCGTCAGCCACTTCAGCCAGTTGCTGCTGGCGCCGCTGTTTCCGTGGCTGAAAGATGCGTTCAACGTCAGCTACACCGAGCTGGGTGGTTTGCTGACGATTTTTTTCATCGTCTCCAGCGTGGTGCAGACCGCCTCGGGGTTTGTCGTCGATCGCTTTGGCCCACGCCCGGTGCTGCTGGCCGGGCTGGCGCTGCTGGGCGGCGCGGCGCTGGGCTATGCCAGCAGCCAGAGTTACACGATGCTGGCGGCCAGCGCAGTGCTGGCCGGCATCGGCAACGGCGTGTTTCACCCGGTGGACTACACCTTGCTCAACCGCAAAGTGCACAAGAGCCGGCTGGGCCATGCCTACAGCGCACATGGCATCACCGGCACCTTGGGTTGGGCGCTGGCGCCGGCGCTGATGGTGCCGATGGCGCTGGCGTTTGGCTGGCGCGCGGCGTTTCTCAGTGCAGCGGCGGTGGCCTTTGGGGTGTTGGCGGTGCTGTGGTGGCAGCGTGAACAACTGGCCTTGGAAGTGGCGCCAGCCCCGGTGCTGCCGGTGGTCGGTGCCGGCCAAACCGGCCAAAAAGGCCAAACCGGGCCGTTGCGGCCGCCCGAGGGCCCGTTCGACTTTCTGCGCATCCCGGCGGTGTGGATGTGTTTTGGCTTCTTCTTTTTCTATGCCATGGCCTTGAGCGTGGTACAGAGCTTTGCCCCCGCCGCCGCGCGTGAGCTGCACGCGGTGCCGCTGCAGTGGGTGGCGGCCTGTTTGTCGATCTACATGGTGTGCAGCGCCATCGGCATGGTGGGCGGCGGCTTTTTGGCATCCGACCCGGCGCGTTGCGAGCGCATCGTGGGCATAGGCATGGGGCTGGCCGCCTGCACTGCGCTGACAGTGGCGCTGCTGCCGGTGGCCGGCTGGGCGGTGCCGCTGATGTTCGGGCTGATGGGTTTGTTCTCCGGCAGCGCCGGGCCGTCGCGCGATCTGCTGGTCAAGCGCTCCACGCCCGAAAACGCCAGCGGTCGGGTGTTTGGCGTGGTCTATGCCGGGCTGGACATCGGCCAGGCCTTTGCGCCCTTGGTGTTTGGCCGGCTGATGGACTTGCACCAGTACCGCAGCGTGTGGATAGGGCTGGCGGCGGTGCAGCTTGTGCTGATCGTCAGCGCGTTCAATGTGCGGCGGGTGCGGCGCGAGCTGGTGCCGGCCTGAACCCGGGCTGAACCTGGTCGTTGCGTGCCGATAATCGGCCGGCTGCAGCCAAGCCCTCTACCGCCATGACCCCACGCCCCGCCGGCCACGCCCTTGTCGAAGCCCTGATCGCCCAGGGCATTCAAACCACCTTTGGTGTGCCCGGTGAAAGCTACCTGGCGGTGCTGGATGGTTTCCATGAGCACCGCGACAGGATCCGCTTCATCGCCTGCCGGCAAGAGGGTGGCGCGGCCTTCATGGCCGAGGCGCAGGGCAAGCTGAGCGGCCGGCCCGGCATCTGCTTCGTCACCCGCGGCCCGGGCGCCACCAATGCCAGCATCGGCGTGCACACCGCGTTCCAGGATTCCACGCCGCTGATATTGTTTGTTGGCCAGGTGGCCAGCGACCAGCGTGACCGCGAGGCCTTCCAGGAGCTGGACTACCGCCAGATGTTCGGCCCCGGCACCCTGGGCCTGGCCAAGTGGGTGGGCGAGGTGCACGACGCCAACCGCCTGCCCGAGTACATCAACCGCGCCTTTCACACCGCGCTGCAAGGCCGGCCCGGCCCGGTGGTGCTGGTGCTGCCCGAGGACATGCTGACGCAGCTCACCAGCGCCCCAGTGCTGCCACGTGCCGAGCCGGCCCAGGCCTGGCCAGCGCCCGGCGCGCTGCGTGATCTGCGCAGCATGCTGCTGGCGGCCCGGCGCCCGTTGCTGATCGCCGGTGGCAGCGGCTGGGACGCCGAGGCCGCGCGTGCATTGCAGCGTTTTGCCGAAAACTGGCACCTGCCGGTGGGCTGCGGCTTTCGCTTTCAAGACACCTTTGACAACCGCCATGCGCTGTATGCCGGCGATGTGGGCATAGCCATCAACCCCAAGTTGGCGCAGCGGGTGAAGGATGCCGATCTGATCATCGCGCTGGGGGTGCGCCTGGGCGAAATGACCACCGGCGGCTACACCTTGATCACACCACCCCGGCCGCTGCAGAAACTGGTGCACGTGCACGCCGGGCCCGAAGAGCTGGGCCGGGTGTATGCGGCCGATCTGCTGTTGCAGTCTTCGATGGCCTGTGCTGCCAAGGCGCTGGAAACCCTGGCCGCACCGGCCACTGTGCCCTGGGTTGAATGGGCCGACGCGGCGCATGCCGATTACGAGGCCAACCACGCGGCGCAGCCGGTGGCGCCGCTGGACATGGCGGTGGTGATGAAAACCGTGCAGCGCCTGGCGCCGGCCGACACGGTGTACACCAATGGCGCCGGCAACTTCAGCGGCTGGCTGCACCGCTATGTGCGCTACTTTGGCCTGCAGCACCACGGCCTCACGCAGCTTGCACCCACCTCGGGCGCGATGGGGTACGGCTTTCCGGCGGCGGTGGCCGCCGCGCTGCTGCACCCGGAGCGCACGGTGGTCAACGTGGCCGGGGACGGGGATTTTTTGATGACCGGGCAAGAGTTGGCCACTGCCGTGGGTTATGGCGCCAACCAGGGCGCCGGCCGGCTGATCTGTTTGCTGGTGGACAACGGCACCTACGGCACCATCCGCATGCACCAGGAGCGTGA
>JANOBL010000757.1:0-3131 GCA_031411635.1 Betaproteobacteria bacterium | reverse complement strand
GAGGTGGTGGACACGCTGCGCAGCGGCTGGATCACCACCGGCCCCAAGGCCAAGCGCTTTGAGGCCGATTTCAAGGCCTGGCTGGGCGATGCCGGCGACGACACAGAAGGCCTGCACTGCATCGCCGTCAACTCGGCCACTGCCGGCCTGCACCTGGCGCTGGAGGCCATTGGCATCGGCCCGGGCGACGAGGTCATCACCACCACCCACACCTTTACCGCCACCGCCGAGGTGGTGCGCTACCTGGGCGCGGATGTGAAGCTGGTGGACATCGACCCGGCCACGCTGAACATCGCCCCCGCGCTGATCGAGGCCGCGATCACGCCCCGTACCAAGGCCATCATGCCGGTGCATTACGCCGGCCTGGCCGCCGACATGCCGGCGATCCTGTCAATTGCCAAGCGCCACGGCCTGAAGGTGGTGGAAGACGCCGCCCATGCGCTGCCCAGCACCAGCGCTGGCCAGCGCATCGGCACCTTGGCCAGCGATGCCACGGTGTTCAGCTTTTACGCCAACAAGACCATCACCACTGGTGAGGGCGGCATGCTGGTGACGCGCGACGCAGCGCTGGCCAAGCGCGCGATGGTGATGCGGCTGCACGGCATGAGCCGCGATGCGTTTGACCGCTTCACCGCCAAGGTGCCGAGCTGGTATTACGAGATCGTGGCGCCCGGCTTCAAATACAACCTGACCGATATCGCGGCGGCGCTGGGCATCCACCAGCTCAAAAAAGCCCATGCCTTTGGCCGGCGCCGCGCTCAGCTTGCGGCGCTTTACAACCAGGCGCTGCAAGGCCTGCCGGTGATCCTGCCACCGCAGGCGCCGCCGGATGGCAGCCATGCCTGGCATTTGTATGTGCTGCGGCTGGCGCCGGGCGCGCCAATCAACCGCAATGCGCTGATCGAGCACCTGTTTGCCCAGCGCATCGGCTGCAGCGTGCACTACACGCCGCTGCATTTGCAGCCGTATTGGCGTGACCGCTACCAACTCAGCCCACAACAGTTTCCGCAAAGCCAGCGCGCCTACGAGGCCATGCTGAGCCTGCCGATCTACACCCGCATGGACGATGCGGATGTGCTGCGGGTTTGCGAGGCGCTGAAGGCCGTGCTGCGCTGAGCTGTGCCTGCGTGCCAGCCGGCACAGCCTGGTCGATACAGATTTCTGTATAAAATAGGTCGATGAAAACGACGCTGAATCTGAACGACGATTTGCTGGCACGCGCCAAAGCCCAGGCCGCCATCGAACGCAAATCGCTGACCTTGCTGATCGAGGAGGGTTTGAGCCTGCGCCTTCGCAAGCCGGCCACCGCGCAGCAAGCGCCACTGCCGGCGCTGCCTGTTTTCAAGGGCGGCGGCGGCCTGCTGCCCGGGATCGATCCATGCGCCAACCGGTCCTTGTTGGACGCCTGCGACGATGACGCCTGATGTCAACGTGCTGGTGGCGGCCTTCCGTGAAGACCATGCCCATCATGCCGTGGCAAACCCGTGGTTGAACCGATCGTTGGCGGCTTGCCAACACGGTGGGCGGGTGCACTTGCTGCCGATGGTCTGTACCTCGTTTGTGCGGATCGTCACGCATGGCAAGGTATTTTCCAAACCCGCGTCGTCGGCCGAGGCTGTCAACTTTGTCGACAGCCTGCTGCAGGTGCCGGGCTGCGATTGGCTGCCACTGGGCAGCGAGTGGCCGGCATTTGCCCGCCTGTGCAGCGCGCGTCAACTTGCCGGCAATGCGGTGCAAGATGCCTGGATCGCGATGGCCGTGCGCTGCCATGCCAGTCACCTGGTCACGTTTGACCGAGGCTTTGCCGGTCTGCTGGACAGGCATGAGTTCACGTTGCTGCCTCGGCATTGAGCGTTCCGGCACTGCCGGCCGCTCTTACCCTTAGTTAGCGACTTCCAACTGGCTCAACGTCAAGCCGTGCGCAAGCGTCTCTTCGACATCCTGGCCGCTGGCCTGGGCCTGCTGCTGCTGTCACCGTTGCTGCTGCTGCTGGCGCTGCTGATCAAACTGGACAGCCCGGGCCCGGTGTTTTTCCGCCAGGTGCGGGTGGGGCGGCACGGCCGGCACTTCCGCATCTTCAAGTTCCGCACCATGGCCACCCAGCAAACTGCCGGTGCCGCCCAACTGACGGTGGCCGGCGATGCCCGCATCACCCGCAGCGGCCACTGGCTGCGGCGTTACAAGCTGGACGAGCTGCCGCAGTTGATCGACGTGCTGCGCGGCACGATGAGCCTGGTGGGCCCACGCCCCGAGGTGCCACGCTACGTGGCCCAATACCCCGAGGCCTGGCGCGACCGGGTGCTCAGCGTGCGCCCCGGCATCACCGACTTTGCGTCGGTGCACTACCGCGACGAAAATGCGCTGCTGGCCCAGGCGGCCGACCCGGAACGCGAGTACCTGGACGTGATCCTGCCGTCCAAGCTGCGCTATGCGATGCACTATGTCGACAACCTGACCCTGGCCGATGACCTGAAGCTGCTGGGCCTGACCTTGCGCACGGTGTTTGTTCCGTCCTTTCCTGCCTCCAGGAGGTTTCTGGCGATGAATGACAGCAAGTTATGGGGCTGGCTGGACCGGGCCATGTCCAACCTGCATCCGCAGCGCCGATTGTTTGCCGCGCTGGTGGACGCTGCCACCGTGCTGCTGTGCTGGCACCTGACCTATTTGTTCCGCCTGGGCTTCGAGCGCTACCAGCCTGGCCGGCCGTGGTACGACGACCGGGTGTCTTTCGGCGTGGTGGTGGCATATCTGCTGTGCCTGGCGCTGATGGGCGTGCCACGCGGCATCTGGCGCTACTTTGGATTTGACGATCTGAAGCGCATCACGTTGGCCTGTTTGATGGCCGGGCTGCTGAGCGCGGTGGTGGTGCTGATGGCGCAGTTGGTGGGCGTTGCGCGCGCGGTGCTGCTGCTGCACCCGGTGTTCTGCATCGCGGCACTGAGCATGGTGCGCATGGCCTACCGCATGGTCTGGGAACATGCGCGCGCCCAGGCCAACGGCCAGACCGGTGAATTGCGCCGCGCCATCGTGCTGGGCGCCGGCGAGGCGGCCCGCCGCGTGGTGGCTGGCATCCATTTGCGTGATGGCTGGACGGTGGTGGCGATGCTCGTCGACGACCCTGCGAAACGGGG
>JANOBL010000756.1:0-1772 GCA_031411635.1 Betaproteobacteria bacterium | reverse complement strand
CGGCCGCGCCCAGCGCACCCCAGGCAATGCCGAAGCGCGCGCTGTTCAGGCAGGTGAACGGGCCTTTCAAACCCCGCACCTCGGGGAAGGCGTTTTCTTCGGCGCAGAACACCTCGTCCATCACGATCTCGCCGGTGATGCTGGCGCGCAAGCCCACCTTGCTGTGGATCGCCGGGGCGCTCAAACCCTTGGCGCCTTTGTCCAGGATGAAACCGCGGATCGCGCCTTCGTCGTCCTTGGCCCAGACCACAAACACATCGGCGATGGGCGAGTTGGTGATCCACATCTTGGCGCCGCTCAGGCTGTAACCCCCGGCCACCTTGCGCGCCCGGGTCACCATGCTGCCTGGGTCAGACCCGTGGTTGGGCTCGGTCAGGCCAAAGCAGCCCACCCACTCGCCGCGCGCCAGCTTGGGCAGGTATTTCTGCTTTTGCGCCTCGGTGCCAAACTCGTTGATCGGCACCATCACCAGCGAGCTTTGCACGCTCATCATCGAGCGGTAGCCCGAATCCACCCGCTCCACCTCGCGCGCCACCAGGCCGTAGCAGACGTAGTTCATGCCCGCGCCGCCATAGGCCTCGGGGATGGTGCTGCCCAGCAGGCCCAGCTCACCCATCTCGTTGAAGATCGCGCGGTCGGTCTTTTCGTGGCGGAAGGCCTCCACCACACGCGGCGCCAGCCGCTCCTGGCAGTAGGCCTGGGCGGCTTCGCGCACCGCGCGCTCGTCGTCGCTGAGTTGGGCATCGAGTTGCAGCGGGTCGTCCCAGGCAAATCGGGCGTGGCTGGCCATGGTGGGTGTCCTTTCAGGGCGGGGCAGTTAAGGGCGGCAGACCCCGGGGCCCGGGTTGCCAACAGCCCAGCACGATACCAAGAGCCCAGGCTGCATGGTTGCAGCGTGGGCGACAACGGTGTTGGGGTCGGCGCAGGCATGAATTAGAATCTGGTTGATTCAACCAAATCAGGGTCAACCGTGGAATCCATCGGCCTGTTCGAAGCCAAAACCCATTTGTCCGAGCTGATCGCCCGTGCCGAGCGTGGTGAGGAGGTGGTGATCACCCGCCACAACAAGCCGGTGGCCAAGCTGGTGCCGATAGGCCGGGCACCTGGCGATGATGCGCAGCGCCGGCTGGCCGCGTTGCAAGCCCTGCAGGCGTTTGAGCCGATCGCGCTGCCGGACCAATCGCTTACCGATTTGATTGGCGCCGGCCGAACCTGATGAGCCCGCCCGCCCGGCCCACCGATCCTGCGCCCGACACCGTGGTGCTGGACGCGTCGTTTGTGCTGCGCTACGTGCTACACACCAACGCTCCGCGCCCGCATCCCGCCGGTCTGCAATTGCTGAAGGATTGTTTGCTGATCGTGCCGGCGCTGTGGAACGCCGAGGTGGCCAATGCGCTGGTGCAAGCCGAGCGCCGTGCTGCGGTGCCGGCGGAGCGCATTGGCGCCGCGCTGGCAGTGATCCAGGCCTTGAACCCGGTGGTGGACGCGCAGACTGTGGATGTGGCCCGCAACCTGGCCTATGCCCGGGCCCATGGCCTCAGCGCCTACGGCGCGCTGTACTTTGAGTTGGCGCTGCGCCGCAAGGCCGCGCTGGCCACTTACGATGCCGAGATGATTGCCGCTGCGCCGCGTGCCGGCATCCGGCTGTTTCCAAATCCCTTGGCCATCCCGGCCTGACAAGACCTTCAAGATACCGCCATGAAAGCCTCTGAAATCCGTTCCACCTTCCTGAAGTACTTTGAATCGAAGGGCCACGCAATAGTGGCCTCGTC
>JANOBL010000755.1:0-6562 GCA_031411635.1 Betaproteobacteria bacterium | reverse complement strand
GGCGCTGGCGAAATCGGTATTCGCCTGCTTCAGCAAACGCGCGCTGATGCGTGCACCGATCACCAGCGCGGCCATCGTCGCGGTGCGCTGCATCACCTGCGGCGTCATGCCGTTGGGCGACGGCAGGCTGATCTTCTCGTTGGCCAGGCTTTGGGAATCGCCGATCAGGTTGTCCAGGTGCAGGTCCAGCGCATTGAAGCCCATCGTGCTGGCGGCGCCATCGCCGATCGTTGATTTCAGCGATTCGATCGCGATCTTCAACCCGGCGTTGGTCAGTCCGCTGAACAAGGCCGCCAGGCCGGTGGGTGCGGCCGCATCAACCGACGGTGCGGAGGCCCCCAGCAACTGCTTCACATCGGCCGCCGAGCGCTGGCCGGACAGCTTGCGCAGCGCGCTGATCTCGGGCACCAGATCGGTGCCGCTGACCGTGCCCTGGGCAAACAAGGCCTGCAGGCCTTCGGGCTTGCGGGTGCTGAGGATCGGTGCGCTGTCCACCGCCACGGCGGCAGCGGCGGCCGCCGCTGCGCCCTGCTTGTCGGCGGGGTTGGCAGGGTTGGTCGGGTTGGCAGATTGTGAGCGCAGCCAGTCCAGCAACTGCTGGGTGGGCGGCGGCGACGGTTGTTGCGCCCACGTGCTGGGGCCGGCCAGGGCAGTGGCCAGCAAGCCGGTCAGCATCAACAGTTTGGGCAGCGGGGGCAATCGCATGGCGCAGATCCTGGGGGGCATGGTTCGTGATGGATGGCATCGGGATGATGACAGTGACGCAAGAAAGCGGCCCGCGTCAGTGCCGGCTGCTCAAAAAAAAGCCGGCCCAGAAACGCGGCGCCTGCCAGGCCGGCATCTGGCGCACCGCATGCTGCGCCAGGCGCAAGGCCTGGGCTGGCTCGGCCGAGTCCAGCGCACGGTAAAAAGCCTGCATCAGCGCGCTGGTGCTGTCGTCGTCCACCCGCCACAGGCTGGCCAGCACCGCGCGTGCACCACGCTGCAGGATCAGGCTGCCCAGGCCGTCCACCTCCTGGCCGCCGGCGCTGCCCGCCGGGGCAGGATCGGCGCCGGCCAGGCCGGTCTCGCAGGCCGACAAGGTGACCAGGTCATGGCCTTCGAAGCTCAGGTTTGCCAAGTCGGCCAGCATCAACCGGCTGCCGTCACCCAGCACCAGCGATGAGCGGCCGATGCGGCCCGGCCGCAGGTCAAAGTGGGTGCCCAGGTGCAGCAGGCTGCGGCCGTGCGCGCTGCCGCGCCGGATGACCTCGGCCAGCTTCTGGGCCGTGAACTGCGCGTTCAGCCAGGCCTCGCCCGCAACAATGCCACGGGCGGCGCTGCTGCTGTCGGGCGGGCAGGCGGCGTCGCGACTGTCCAGCCCGTGCACCGGGCCGGCGACGATGGCGCAGACCTCGCGCGCCACGCCGGGCAGCGCCGGCTGGCCGCCCAGCGACCACGACACACCCAGCGCCTGCAGCCGCGGCGCCGGCACGGCGGTGGGCACGGTTGGCAGCGCAGCGCCGCTGGCCGGCAGCCCGGCCCGGCCCTGCACAAAGGCGTAGCGCTCGCCCAGGTAGCCGCGGCCATCGTGCAGCGCGGCAAACGGCAGGTAGCGCAGCGCGCCGTCCAACTGCAGCACGATGCGCTGGGCGCCGGCCTGGCGGGCGGCGTTGTCGATCACCAAGCCGATACGCTGGTACAAGGCCTGCAACGGTGGCAGGCTGGCGCCGCCTTGCTGGATCCGGGCCAGCACCGCACCCACTTGTTGTGCCTGCTCGGCCGCCGGCCAGGCAATGCGGCGGATCTGCAGGCCTTGTGGGCTGTGCAGCAGCAGGCTCAGCGTATCGGCGCCGGCCACCGCCTGCACTTGCAGATCCCCCGGGCGCACGGCCGCCTCGCGGCGCGGCGCAAACGCGCGCGGCGTCGGGGCCGGGCCGGCCAGCAGCGTGGCCATGTCCTGCAGCGCCGATTGGGCTTGCGCCAGCGCTGCGGCAGCGCTGCTGTCGGCAGGCCCGGCACTGGCCTGGGCCCAGCGCAGCGCCAGTACTTGCTCGGCGTCGGCCAGCACCAGCGGCGGCACGGCGGCGCGCTGCAGGCCTGCCGACGCCGCGCCATCGGCCAGGTAGTCGTCAAACTCGCCAGCCTGCAACAGCGCCAGCGCCGACACGGCCTCGGCAGCACGGCCGTCCTCGGCCAGCCAGCCCACCAGCTCGCGCAGCGCGGCCAGATCGCTGCCAGGTGCCTCGGCGCTGGCCAGCTTGGCCAAAAAAACCGCCAGGCCGGGTTGTTGCTGCAGGCGCAGGTGGCGCGCCAGGGCTTGCAGCGCCTGGGCACGCGCCAGCGGGCTGGCACTGCGCTCGGCGCTGATCCAGGCTGACAACAACGGCAGCGGGCTGCTGGCCGAGTGGACCGGAAGCACCGGAACAGGCTGAACCGTAGTCAGGTTGACGGCGCCAGCGGCCAGCACAGGGCCCCCCAGGCACAGCACCAGCAAGGTGGCTGGCCAGCCGCTGCTCATGGCAGGATGGCGCTGTATTCGACCCGCAGCGAGCCATCCGCTGCAACGACCAGGCCTTCTTCGCGCAGCAAGCGCGCCAGCGCTTCGTTTGCCGGATGGGGCGCCACTGGTAATTCGGCGTCCAGGCCAAAGCGGCCCAGCCGCTGATAACGCTGCACCGGCACGGCCAGGGCTTGCAGCCGGCCGGCCAGCGCATCACGGGCCGCTTCGGGTTGCGCCGCCTGGCGCAATTGCACGCCGGCTTGCGCTGGAGCTCTCAGCGCCGGGCCGTCGTCGTCGGCCGCCGGCCGCAGCAGCAGCGGCAGTGCCACGCCCAGCAGCAGCAGCGCGACCACACCGGCAGTCATCAGGCCCGCCGGCCAGTGGCCGAGCGCTTGCAGCCACGACAAAGCACGCTGCAGGCAAGCACGGCACAGGTGCCAGCGTGGTGCCAGCAATCCGGCGTCGCGTGCGGCGGCCACCAGTTGCTCGATGTCTTCTGCCGACACGGCCAAGCTGGGTGCGGCGGCGGGCCAACGCCGCATCGCATCACGCAGCAACTCGGCTTCGTTTTGTGCTGGCCTGGGTGCCGCGGCCGGCCCCGTTGCACGATGCGCAGGCCCGGTGCGGCCCGCCAAGGTTTGCAGCCACAGCTCGTCGTCGCTCATGGCACAGCCCCGGTGGCGCTGCCGGCAGCACCCGGCTGGGGCCGCGGCACCGGGTTGTTGCGGCTGTCAGCCCCGGCCAGGCCGCCCGCGCCCACCAGGCGATACCAATCGGCAAAATAGTGCCGCGCCTTCTTGCGGCACTGCGACAGGTACTCGCGGGTGGCACCAGGGCTGCGGCCGATCAACGCCGCAATGTCGGCCGGCGCCAGGCCGTCCTCCACGATCCAGCGGATGACCTCGGCGGCCTGGGGTTGCTCGGCGCTGAAACGCTCGGCGCAGCGTGCAAACACCTCGCGTGACTGTTGGGTCTCGGCCTGGTGCTGCGGGTTGGCGCTGGCCTGGTCGATACCGTTGCCGGCCGCCAGCAAACCCTCGGCGCCACCGGCCAGGTCGTCAATGGCAACCTCGGGCCGCTGCCGGCGCAACCGGTCGATCGCGGCGCGCCGCAGGATGCCGGCCAGCCAGGGGTACAGCTCGGAGTCGCCGCGAAAGCTGGCGCAGGCGCGCCAGACCTTGAGCAGGGTTTCTTGCAGCAGGTCACGTGCCAGATCGGCATCACGCAAGGCCAGCCAGCCCTCACGCAACAACGCACCGGAATAATCGCGGACCACCGAGCGAAAGGCCAGCTCAATGGCCGGACCGCCCTCACGGCAGGCCGCGATGAACGCCTGTTTCTGCATCGGCTCCCTGCCGCTCCACCCTGCCCGCAGCCTGCGCTGCGGCGCAAAAATTGTTGCTGTTGGAGCCTGAGGATGCCACAAACCAAAAAGTGTCAGCATGGGTTCACATCACCGGAATCGTCAGACGATCCCGCAGAGACGCGGCAGCGCTGGCAATGTCAGGACCGGCCGTATTTGCCAACAACCGGGCGGCGGCCAGCGGGCGTGCGCTGGCCAGTCACCGCCCCGGTTTGTTGCAGCCAGGCCAGCGCGACCAGGCGCAAGTCATCACCCTGGAAACGGCTGCCTGCCGCCTCGGCGGCATCGCGCTCGGCCTGGTTGAGCTGGGTTGCCAGGTCGTGGCGCACCAGCGCGGCGGCGCGCGCATTCAGCGGGTGGCAGCCGTATTGCAGATCGCGCCGCATGCGGTCGCCGCCGGCCAGCAGCCTGGCGCCCATCGCCGGCTGGCCCAGCCGGCAGGCCAGCAGCGCCAGCGGCTCCAGATAGAAGCGGATGCCGGCGTCGTCGCCGGCTTGCAGCAGCAAGGCCGGTTCAACCACTGCGCGGGCCCGTACCAGGGCCTGCGCGTCGGGCGGCGGGCCGTCGGCCTGCTCCACCAGGGCGCAGCACAGCATGCCCAGTTGGCGCGGCATCGGCCCGGCAGCCGATGTCCAGCAGGATGTCGGCCGTGCTGTGCAGCGGCTCGGCCGCCTCTTGCGAGCGGCCCTGCAGCCGCAGCGCCACCGCCACGATCGACTGCACCATGATTGCCTGGCGCCAGGCGCCGGCCTGCACCAGGGCCTGGACGATCTCGCCGTGGCGCAGGATCAACGCTACATCACCACGCTGCAAACCCATGTTGAGGTGCGCCGAGGCCGCGCCCATGTAGCGCAGCCGGGCCGGCCAGGCCGGGCTGTCCAGTGCCGCGCATTCGGCCGTCGCCGCGTCCGCGCCAGCGCTGTCGCCGGTTTCCTGGCACAGCGTGTACTGCTGCATCGCTTGCCCGGCCAGCAGGCCCATCGCTTGGGCATGGCGGGCCTCGGTAGCCTGGGCCTCACCACTGGCGGCCAGCATCTCGGCGGCATACAGCCGGGTGCTTTCCAGCAGGCCCAGCCGGGTTGGCTCGCCTTGCTGCACCTGCAGCAGCGATTTGTCGGCCAGGCCTTGCGCCAGGCGCAGCACATCCAGCGCGTCCAGCCCGGGCACGGCCACCACCTGCTGGGCGCTTTCCAGCCGGAACGGCGCGGCAAACACCGACAACTGGCGCAGCGCCGCTTTCTCGGCCGGCCACAGCAGCCCGTAGCTCCAGTCCAGCGCGGCGCGCAAGGTGCGGTGGTGCGGCCGCGCGGCGGCCATCTCGATGGCCAGCGCAATGCCGTCAAGCTGGCGCACCAGCGCGGCGGCGGCGGGCAGGTCGGCGTCGCTCAACACAAAGCGCTGGTCGGCGGACCGGGCGCGGCGCTCCAGCAACTGCAGCGCGGCGCTGGCGCGGGCCTGGGACGGGCTGGCATCGGCGGCTGGCACGGTGAGCGTGTCTAGCCAGTAGGCCCATTCTTCTTCCAGCCGCAGGGCTTGCTGCGATGTGACCAGCAGCCGCAGGCCGGGTGCCGCCGGCAGCAGCCAATGCAGCAGCGGCGCCAGCGCGCCGGCCAGGTGCTCGGCGTTGTCCAGCAGCAGCAGGCCGCCGGTATCGGCCAGCGCCTTGCCCAGGTTGGCGGCGGCGCTGTCGGCATCGAGCAGCGGTATCTGCAAGCCCAGCGCCTGGGCGATGGCCTGGGCGATGGCCTGGGCGATGGCTTGCACCCCGGGCGCACTGCCCTGCGGCCCGGCCGGCACGCGGGCCAGGTCCACCCACCAGGCGCCATCGGCTTGGGCGGCCTGCAACTGCAGCGCCGCCTGCTGCGCCAACCGGGTTTTGCCGATGCCACCGGCGCCCAGCACCGTGACCAATCGATGCTCGGCCAGCAAGGCCTGCAGCGCGGCCAGATCGGCGTCGCGGCCCAGCAGCGGCTCGGGCCAATGCGGCAGGTTGCTGCTGCGCTGCCGGCGCTGTGGCATGGCTGCCGGCCGAGCGATGGCATAACCGCGCCCGGCCACGTTGATCACCAGATGGGCGCCAAGCTGCTTGCGCAAGATGGCCACCTGTGCCCGCAAATTGCCCTCTTCCACCACCCGGCGTGGCCACACCGCAGCCATCAGCTCGGCGCTTGAAAACACCCGTTCGGGTTGCGAGGCCAGCAGTGCCAACAAGTCAAAAGCGCGGCCGGCCAGCGCCACCGGCTGGCCATCCAGCGTGACTCTGCGCTGGGCCAGGCTGATCTGCAGCGCTGGCGGCGCGGGCACTGCCGACAAGTCAGCGTGGTGTGCCCAGCAATCGGCCCAGCCGGCCCAGCACCAGGCCAGCGGCTGCGGTGCGCGTTTCAACCCCCAGCTTGGGCAGGATGTGCTCCATGTGCTTGGTAACGGTGCGTGGGCTGGCGCCCAGGATGTCGCCGATGTCGCGGTTGGTCTTGCCGCGTGCCACCCAGTGCAGCACCTCGGCCTCGCGGGCGGTGAGCTTGAAGCTGAGCATCATCGCCTCCAGCAGCGCAGCATCGTTGGCCTCGCTGGCGACGATCAGCCACTCGTCATCGGCATCGTCGGCGCTGCTGTCGGCGCCGCTGTCGGTGCCTCTTTCAGCGCTTTTGTCGGCACTCTTGTCGGCACTCTTGTCCGCGCTTCTGTCAGACCCGCTGCCCGGCTCGCCACCCGACATC
>JANOBL010000754.1:0-1638 GCA_031411635.1 Betaproteobacteria bacterium | reverse complement strand
GTGGCCGAGCTGAAGGACGTGACGATGAAGTTTGGCGACAAGCTGATCGTCAAGGATTTTTCAGCCACCATCCTGCGCGGCGACAAGGTGGGCCTGATCGGCCCCAACGGCGCCGGCAAGACCACGCTGCTCAAGCTGATCCTGGGCGAATTGCGGCCCAGCTCGGGCAAGGTGCGCCAGGGCAGCAAGCTCGAAGTGGCCTACTTCGACCAGATGCGCAGCACGCTCGACCTGGACGCCACGCTGGCTGACACCATCAGCCCGGGCAGCGAGTGGATCGAGGTGAATGGCCAGCGCAAGCATGTGATGAGCTACCTGAATGACTTTTTGTTCTCACCGGCGCGCGCCAACTCACCGGTGCGCACCTTGTCGGGCGGCGAGCGCAACCGGGTGCTGCTGGCGCGGCTGTTTGCGCTGCCGGCCAATGTGCTGGTGCTGGACGAGCCCACCAACGATCTGGACATCGACACGCTGGAGCTGCTGGAAGAGCTGCTGCAAAGCTATGCCGGCACGGTGTTTCTGGTCAGCCACGACCGGCGTTTTCTGGACAACGTGGTGACCAGCACGATCGCCTGGGAGGGCGATCTGCAGCCCGGCTGCTGGCGCGAGTACGAAGGCGGCATCGCCGACTGGCGGGTGCAGCGTGCACGCATGCTGGCGGCGCAGGCGGCCGCAGCGCCGCCCGCCAAAGCGGCGCCGGTGGTGGCTGCCGCACCCGCCGTGCCGGCGGCCCCGGCCGCCAAAACCAGCCGCAAGCTCAGCTACAAGGACAAACGCGAGCTGGACGAGCTGCCGGCCCGCATCGAGGCACTGGAGGCCGAGCAAAAAGCCATCAGCGAGCGCCTGGCTGGCACCGAGATCTATGCCAACCAGCCGGCCCAGGTGGCCGTGCTGCAAGCGCGTTATGCGCAGATCGACGAGGCTTTGCTGGCCGCGCTGGAGCGCTGGGAGCTGCTGGGTCAGTAACCGCGTGTGCGGTCCACCGCATTCGGCAAAGCCTCACCGCGCTGCAAACAGCGCAGACCGGCGACAAACTGCGCCGCCACCGTGGCGGCCGAGGATTGCGCGGCGATGTGCGGCGTGATCGTGATGCCGGGCACGGCCCACAGTGCATCGTCGGCCGGCATCGGCTCGTTGGCCTGCACATCCAGCGCCGCGCCGGCCAGATGGCCGGACAGCACGGCGGCGATCAGGTCGGCCTCCACCACATGGCCACCGCGCGCAATGTTGATCAAATAAGCGCCCGGCGGCATCGCGGCAAACGCCGCCGCATCCAGCAGGCCCTGGGTTTGTGCGGTTAGCGGCAAGGCGTTGACGACGATGTCACTGCGGCTCAGCAGTGCCTGCAGCGGGCCGCTGCTGCGCTGCCAGCCGGTGACGACAAAACCCAGCGCGTCCAGCACCTGGCCCACCTCGCGCCCCACCTCGCCCCAGCCCAGCACCGCCACCCGGGATCGGGCCGCCGCCATCGGCTGGCGCAGCCACTGCCGCTGCTGCTGTTGCGCCTGGTAGCCCGGCAGGCCCCGGGCCTGGCGCAAGGCCATCAGCGCCACGTATTGCGCAATGCCCAGCGCCTGGTCGGGGTCCACCACCCGCGACAACTGCACCGTGGGTGCCAGCTCGGGCACCAGCAGTTTG
>JANOBL010000753.1:0-15091 GCA_031411635.1 Betaproteobacteria bacterium | reverse complement strand
TCAGAGGTAGTCGACGACATTGGGATGGGCGGGCCGCGAGTGCTCCATGCTGGCGAGGTGGCCGTCGCGCGAGCGCAGCACATGGATCGAGGCCAGCGTTGCACCCTTGAGCCGGGTGACCGTGAAGCCGCGCCCGGCGTTGCCGGCGAGAAATGCCTCGGCGTCGGCAAACACTTCGCTGATGGTTTTCTCCAGCGCCGCATGTGGCGCAATCTCACCGAACGGCGCTTCCAGAAACTGGCCGTCAGCGCGGAACAGCCGAACGGTGGGTGTGACGCGTTGGTCGTAGGCCGGATCGCTGGAATGATTGATCAGCAGCAGGCTGGACAACCACGCCGCATTGACCTCGACATGCGGGTTCAGCCCGGTGAAACCAAAGTGCTTGTGGCCGGCGTTCAGTGGCCGCGAGAAGAAGCCGGTGCGGAAGCCGCAGACCCGCTCGCCGGTGAGCACCCGCAAGGTGACATTGCCTGGGGATGAGAGGAACCGGTCGGCGCGGCCGCGGCTGGCCACCAGCACGAAGGTGCCATCCTGCAGCGGCACCTGGTGGTGCGACAGCCAGTGGTTGAGGTTGCAGTGGAAAAATCCACCGGGGCGGTACTCGCCAGGCAGTGGCCCGGCCAGTTTCTCGCGGCCCTGGCGGTCAAGGAAGACGCCCTTGAACCGGTAGGGCTCGGCGCCGAACAGGTGGCGGTAGTCGTCGATCATTGTCGCCAATGGCTTGCGGCCCTTGACAAAGTGATAGGCCGGCACCGCCAGCCGCTTGGGCGTGAGCTTGGGGTCGTCCTGCAGCGTGAAATCAATGTGGTTTTCGGCGTCTCCGAAAACCGGAAAATTCAGCCGCGGCTCTTCTTGCCGCCAGGCGTTGGGTGAGAGCACTGGATGTCCTCTGTGAAGATGGTTCTGGAAGGGGCCTTGTGGCGTCAACGCCTGCGCCGCCGGGCCAGGCTCAACACCTGCACCAGCAACCGGCGCTCGTCAGTGCCGAGAAAGACCAGGCAGGCCACTGCGGTCAGCGCCACACTGGTCAGAACGAAGGCCGCCACCAGCGCCGCGACATGGCCCAACATGGCCGTCACGCCCGAGGCATGGGTTGCGACTACAAAACCGACCATCGCCGCACTGAAAGCCAGCAGCCGCAGCACCAGCGCGCCCGGCGTGTGGATCTCGCGCCGTGCCAAATGCAGTTGCCAGCCGAACAGAACAGCGGCAGCGCCGATGTAGCCGACGATGAAGGAGAACTGGGCGAAGTGCGACACGAGCACAAGCGACAAAAGGGTCTGGATCAGTACCTGGACGGCCGACATCCAGTTGCTGCTCTTGATGTAAGCCAGGCGCGACATCAGCACATAGTTCTGGAAGCTGACGATGGTGTTCATCGCTGGCAGCGCCCAAAACAGCGCGAGCCAAGCCGCGAACGGCGTGAAATTGTCACCGATCCAGAAGTGTAGTGTCGGTGCCGACAGCGCGGCAGCGGCGGCCAGCGGTGGGAACACGATCGCCGGCAGCAGCGTGAAGCCGAAAACATTGAGCAAGCGCAACCGGGCCGCGTCGCCGGCAGCATCAAGCCGGGTGGCGTAAGGCAGCAGCGTGGTGTTCAGGATACCCAATACCGATTTGGCAAAGCGTGGCAGCCGGGCCAGCGCGTCGTACAGGCCCACGCCTTGCGGGCCGACGGTCAGGCCGATCAGGATCGGCGGGGATTGGTGCTGCGCGGCGCCCAGCAGGCGGGCAGTGAAGAACATGCGTGCACGTCCATTGACAAAGGTGCGTGCCTCGTTGCCCACCTGGCGGTGCAGGCTCAGCGCCTGCGGGCTGGCCCGCGCCACCGACCGGGTGATCAGCGCCGCGCGCAAGACCAGCGAGGCCAGGTGGATCCAGACAATCCACGCGAAGCCAAGCCCCCACTGGCAGGCCGCTACCGCGCCGCCGGCAAATGCCAGGGTGGCCAGCACCTCGGCGCCACGCAGCGCCTTGAAGCCCTCGAAGCCCTTTAAGCAACCTTCGAGCAACAGGCTGACAAACAGTGCCGGCAACAGACACGCGGTTGAGCCCAGCACAGCGATGAAGCTGGTCCGGTCGTTGGCTTGCACACTGAAGGCATCGGCCAGTTCGGGGGCAAACAGCGCCAGCAGGCTGGCCACCAGCAACGCCGTGACCAGCGTCAACCCGGTCAACGCACTCAGCCGTTGCCGGGCGCGTGGCCAGTCGCCGTCAACATGGGCGGTGGACACGAGTTGGGTGGCGATCTCGGAGATGCCGAAATCGAAAACGCCCAGACCGGCCCCGGGCAGAAACAGCCTTGCCAGCATGATCAGGCCAAAACCAGCCAGGCCGTACTGGCCCAGCAGCACCGGCACGAGCAAAAGCCCGACCAACCCGACGAAAAAGAAGGCTGCGGTCGATACCAGCGTATTGCCGAACAAGGACCGGAACATCAGGCGGCACGTGCCCTCGCTGCGCGCGCGTGGCGGCGGATCACGTCGGCGATGCGTTCTACCTGCCCGTCATTCATGTTCGAGCCTGAAGGCAGGCAGACGCCGCGCCGGAACAGGTCGGCGGCAACATCCAGGCCGGGCCGATGCGGGAAAAAATCGCGCCCGGCGAACAGCGGCTGCAAGTGCATTGGTTTCCAGACCCGGCGGGCTTCGATGCGCTCCTTGGCCAAGGTGGCGATCAGCGCGCTGGGATCAAGAGCGCCGCCCAGGGTGCAGGCGGTGAGCCAACGCGTGGACTGGCCGTAATCGGCCTCGGGCATCCATTCGATCTCGGGCGTGTCGGAAAGCGATTCGGCATAGCGGGCGAAGACATCACGGCGTGCCACGATGCGCTGTTGCAGCACCTTCAATTGCCCCCGGCCGATGCCGGCGAGCACGTTGCTCATGCGGTAGTTGTAGCCAACCTCGGTGTGCTCGTAGTAAGGCGCGGGTTCGCGAGCCTGGGTGGACAGGTGACGCGCCCGGGCGATCAGTTGGGGGTCATCGGCCACCAGCATGCCACCGCCCGAGGTGGTGATGATCTTGTTGCCATTGAACGAGAACACGCCCAACCTGCCGAAGGTGCCGCTGCCGCGGCCCTTGTAGGTTGCGCCCAGTGATTCAGCGGCGTCTTCGATCACCGGCACGCCGTGGCTGTCACACAAGGCCAGGATCGGCGCCATGTCCGAGCTTTGGCCATACAGGTTGACGACGATCACGGCCTTGGGCAGCCGGCCGGCGCGGCGGCGATCGGCCAGCGCACGTGCCAGGGCATCGATTGACAGGTTCCAGGTGGCCGGGTCGGCGTCGATGAACACTGGCGTGGCGTGTTCATAAAGGATAGGGTTGGCGCTGGCAACAAAGGTCAGGCTGGAGCAGAACACCTCGTCACCCGGGCGCACATCCAGCAGACGCAACGCGACATGCAGTGCCGCCGTGCCGGAGGACAACGCTGCCGCGTGGGCGATGCCCACATAGGCCGCCAGTTCCTTCTCGAAGGCATCGACATTGGGCCCCAGCGGGGCGATCCAATTGGTGCGGAAAGCCTCCTCGACATAGGTCATCTCGAATTCGCCAAGGTGCGGCGTGGACAGCAGGATCTGCGTGTCGAGGTCGCGCCGCAGCAGCACATCAAGCGGGTGCCCGTCGTCGTCAACCACCGGCAGGTGCTCGATGCGGTGTTCATTCATCGCGACCAGGGCGGCAGCGTTGCTGCAAGGCGCACGCCGGGTCACGGGCGACTGCACCGGCAGTTGGCCCAGCGGCAAGGCCAGCGTGTCGCCTTCCAGCAGCCGGCGCCGGATATCGCCGTCGGTGACGGTTCGGCGCAGTCGGCCATCACCGTCGACCAGCAGGACGATGCCCTTGCCGGTGGCCTGCAGCCGCTGCAACGCGGTCAGCAGCGTGTCGGTTTCAGCAAGGATGAAGGGGTCGAGCTGGGTCATGATTTCACCTTGGCTGGGTTGGCCGTGGAGGGTCAAAACGCTTCGAGCTGGCGCAGCGTGCGCGCTGGCGAGCCGACGACGAGAGCGCCATCGGCAACGTCCTGGGTCACGACGGCGCCCATGCCGATCATGGCCCCGCGCCCGATGCGCACAGACTGGCGCAAGCAGGCGCCAGTGCCGATTTCGGCGCCGGCGCACAGGTGCACGCCGCCCAGCAGCGCAACTTGCGGCGCGACGGTACTGAAGTCCTCCAGCACGCAGTCATGCGCCACCGTGGTGGACAGGTTGAGGATGACATGCTGTCCAACGCTGATCTGCGTCGACAGAATCGATCCCGCCAGGACCATCGTGCCGGCGCCGATCTCCACATACGACGAGTGCAGCACCGATCGGTGCACCAGCGTTGCGAAGCGCGGCTCACCCGCTTCGTGCATACGTCGCACCAGCGTGCGACGCACACGCGGCGATCCGATCGCCACCACAAAATCAGCGTCACGGAAGCGGGTCCAGTCGGCCACCTTGCCGAGCACCGGCACGCCCGGCAAAAGCTGCGCCGGTGCCGCCTCGGCATCGTCCAGGCAGCCGATGACCTGCCATGGCTGGGTGGCCTCTTGGGCCAGCCAGATGGTTTCGCGCGCATGACCACCGCCGCCGACGATGATCAGCGGCCGCAGTGCACCTGGCGTTGGGTTGTTGGCCATGCGATGTCGCCCGGGGTGATTCAGTAAGTCATGGATTTTTTTAACAGTCTCGCGTCGATTTGCGCGCTGGCCAGCAGCGCGGCGATGCGTTGGTCAGTGCGGCCGTCGCCGTAGAGGTTGTCGCGGTCGCTGCGGGGATGTTGCCGGGCGCGGCGTATCGTGGCCGCGATCAACGTGGCGTCGACCGCGCAGTCGAAGGTGTTGCGGTTGCGTTCACGGTCAGCCTGGCGGTCGCCGACATTGATCACCGGCGTGCCAAAACTTGCTGCCTCGATGATGCCGCTGCTGGAGTTGCCGATCAGCAAATCGGCTCCGGCGATCAGCGACACGTAGTCTGGCCGTGGCAGATGGGTGACTGCACGCATCGATGGAGATTCTTCGCATGCTTGAAGAATGGCTTCGCGAATGCGCGAGTTGCCGGCATCGGCGTTGGGCATCAGGCACAGCGCCTGCAGGCCTTCGGCGCGGACCGCCTGTAGCACCGCAGTCATCTGTTGGCCAGCCACGGCAGCATCCTGGACCACCGGATGAAAGAGCACGGCAGCGATCGGCTGCGTCGGTTCGAGGCCATGATCGCCGGCCCAGTCGGCGCGCGGCCGTGCCGCCAACGCCTGCAGCCCCACCAGTCCTGGTGAACCGACAACATGGATGCGCTCAGCCGCCTCACCAAGACCGAGCAGGCGCGCACGCGCACCTTCGGTGGCGACGCAATGCAGATGGGCCAGCTTGGAGATGGCGTGTCGCAGCGCGTCGTCGACGCTGCCCGATCTTTCTCCCCCACAGACATGCACGATGGGCACGCCGGCCAACGTGGCACACATCGCTGCGGCCAGCATCTCCCAGCGGTCGCCGAGCAACAGGCAGATGTCGGGCCGGCGCTCGCCGAGCAGGCTGGCCATGCCTGCGGCAACCTGGGCAGCGGCGCGCGCCATGCCGGCGCCGCCGTCTTCTTCAACGGCCACCGGCACGGTCGCGGCGATCGCCAGGCCACTGGCAATCACCTCGTCGACGGTGTGGCCGAAGCGCGGCGACAGGTGCATGCCGGTGACGAACAGCTTGAGCACCAGCCCTGGTGTGGCATGGATGGCGCGCAGCGTGGGCAACATCAGGCCAAAGTCGGCCCGCGTGCCGGTGATGTAGAGCACACGCCGCGTCAAGCCAGATCCTCCCAGGCCAGTTGGTCGCCGGCCTGCAGATTGCGGCGCAGGCGGCGACCTTCGAGCGCCCGTGCATGCTCGGGCCCGATGCCGGTGCCCGGGCGCAGGAAGACAATGTCGCTGCTGTTCAAGGTCGCAGCGGCGCTGATGTCGCGGGCCAGGAAGGCGCTGCGCCGTACCAGGTCGCGCACCGGCAACTCGCTCGCCGCAGGCTGCTTGCGGCCATCGCCAAGCGCTGCCTCGATCGATCGGGTGCCGGCCACCAGCGCTGCCAGTTGCGCCGGGTCGAGCGACGCCGGGTGGTCGGGCCCGGGCAGGCTGCGGTCGAGCGTGAAGTGCTTCTCCAGAACGCTGGCGCCCAGCGCCACCGCCGCCAGGCTGATCTCTAGGCCCAGCGTGTGGTCGGAGTAGCCGACCGGCACTTCGAGGGCAGCGTGCAGCGTCTGCATTGCGCGCAGGTTTACATCGGACGGTGCCGCCGGATAGTTGGAAGTGCAGTGCAGCAGCGTCAGCCAGTCGGCCGCAGGGGCATCGGGACGCGCCTCGCGCAGCCACGCCACGCTGCGTTGCACCTCGGCCAGCGTGGCCATGCCGGTGGACAGGATCAGCGGGCGCCCGCGCCGTGCCAGCATCTCGAGAAAAGGGCGGTTGGTCAGCTCGCCGGAGCCGATCTTGATGCGCCGCATGCCCAGGCCCATCAGCAAGTCGGTGGCCCAGTGATCAAACGGCGTGGACATGAATTCGATGCCACGCTGTTCGCAACGCAGGGCCAGGGCTTGGTGGGCGGCCTCGTCGAGTTCGAGTGCGCGGATCATGTCGTACTGGTCACCATCGCCGGTGTTGGCTTGCTGGTACGCGGCCTTTGCGGTGCCGCGCGTGACGATGCCGTCGGCCTTGAAGGTCTGGAACTTGACTGCATCGGCGCCAGCAGCGGCCGCGGCGTCGACCAGTTCCAGCGCCAAGCCCAGTTGCCCGTTGTGGTTGACGCCGGCTTCGGCAATGATGAAACAGCGCATGGGGGTCCTTCGTTTCTTGTGCCGGCTACCAGGCGGTGAGGCCGCCATCGACAACCAGGTTGTGGCCGTTCACATAGGACGATTCGTCGGAAGCCAGGTAAACGATGGCGCCGCTCATCTCGTCGTTCTGGGCCATGCGGCCCAGCGGCACGCGCGCGCTGTAACGGCGCACGAACTCGTCGTTCTGGCCGCTGAACACGCCGCCGGGGGTGATCGCATTGACACGCACACCGCGGTGGCCCCAGTACGTGGCCAGGTACTTGGTCAGGCCCAGCAGCGCGGCCTTGCTGGCCGAGTACACCGCCGGTGAATTGATGGCCCGGCCTTCGTAGACAGCGCCCTCGTAGATGCGCTGGTCAGGTCCGACGATGCCGTAGATCGACAGCGTGGTGATGATCGATCCGCTGCCGCGCTGGGCCATCGCACTGCCAAACACCTGGCAAGCCAACATCGCGCCGGTGGTGTTGACGTTCATCGCCTCGTTCCAGTCCTCGATCGGGAAGGTCTCGAAGGGCTCGAAAAAGTGGGTGGTCTTGGTGGCGATGTTGTTGATCAGCACGTTGACCGGGCCGATCTCGGCCTCGATCAGGTGGTGCAGCGCCACCAGCCCTGCACGGTCGGTCACATCGCCGCCGTAACCGCGCGCCGCGCTGCCCAGCGAGCGGGCCAGGGCTTCGGCCTTGTCGCCGCTGCGGTCGATGATCGCCAGCTTGGCGCCGCAGCCGACCAGCGCCTTCGACATGCTGCTGCCCAGGATGCCGGCGCCGCCGGTGATGACAACGGCCTTGTTCGACAGGTCAAACATGCGCTTCCCCTTCCAAAGGCCGACGGCCCATCAACAGTTGCACCAGTTCGAAGTCGATCAGCGAATCGACATCGATCGAACGCTCGCGTGGCATCACATGCAGGCGCGCGCGGCCATCCCAGAGGTTCTGGTCGATCGTGCGCCGCCACCAGACATAGACCGAGGCGTTCATCGAATACACGGCGGGTGCCTGCTGCCGTGCGAACACCCCCCCCGGCAGCGACTTGCACAGTCCGGCCAAGCCGTCTGCGGTCAGTTCCACCATGTTGAAGTAAGGGTTCTTGTCGGCCGGGTAGCCCGTGATCACCACGTCGGTGTGTGCGTCCAGCAGTGCCAGGCAGGCCAGCACGTCGGCCACCGAGCGCAATGGCGAGGTCGGATCGAGATCGACGATGCGGTCGACCTGCACACCCATCGCCTCGACCGACGTCACCAAGTGGCGGATGACCGGCAGTTTGGGCGCCGTAGCGGTGGCCAGTTCGGCCGGGCGGCGGAACGGCACCTCGGCGCCGGCGGCCCGCGCGGCATCGGCGATAGCGTCGTCGTCGGTGGACACGAAGACCCGGTCGATGCCAGGGCAGCGCAGTGCATGTTCGATGGTGTGGGCAATCAGCGGCTTGCCAAACAGCGGCCGCAGGTTCTTGCCAGGCAGGCCGGTCGATCCACCGCGTGCGCAGATGGTGGCGATGGTGCTCATGTGGGCTGCCTTGGCGGCGGGTTCGTGTCGCTGCGCAAGCGCCGGTTGGCCTCAATCGCCAGGCCTGTTGCGCGCAAGCCTTCATGCAGGGGCAGCGAGGTGGCGCTGCCGGTGGTGATGCTGTTCAAGAGTTCCTCCATCGCGTCATGGTAGGTGGCGCCGGTGTCGAAGCCCTCACCATGCGCATCGGGCAGGCCGGGCCGCAACAGTTGGCACCGCCGGGCGTGCAGATCCCAGGCGATGGTGCCGGCATCGCCCACCAGGTGCAGCCGGCGCAGTGGCTGGCGCGACACGTAGTCAAGCTGCACCGACAGCAGTTCACCGTTGCCGCCGCGCAGTGCCAGCAAAGCCACGTCCTCGGCGTCGATCTCCAGTGCCGAGGCATGGTTGCCCCAGGCGCCGAGCAGCGTGGCATCGCCGAACAGCCAGCAAGCGAGGTCGATCTCGTGGATCAGGTCGAACACCACCCCACCGCCGCGCGCCTGGCTGGCGCTGTAGCTCAGGCGGTAGTCCTGCGCCGGCCGCCAGTCAGGCAGCCATTGCCCGACTTCGATCGACGCGCGCACCACGCGGCCGAGGCAGCCTTTGGCCAACCAGCGCTGCACTTGGCGCAGCGATGGCAGGAAGCGCAGCACGCACCCGACCTGGGTGGCCGGCAGCTTGGCTGGCGGCAGGGCTTGCAAGGCCTGCAGGTCGGCCAGCGTGATCACCACCGGCTTCTCGATAAAGCTGGCCACGCTGGCGGCAAGCAAGCCGGGCAGAACCTCGACATGCCGGTCGGACGGGGTGGCGATGACCGCCAATTGCGGCGCCCAGCACAGCGCTTCGGGCAGGGTGGCAAACACCTCCGCAGCCAACTCGTCGCTGAAGCTGTCGCACCGGGCGCCGTCGCGCAGCAACGCAAATCGGGCGGCCGGACGCAGCCGGCGCAAGTTGCCGATGTGGCGCCGGCCGATCGATCCCGTGCCCGCGACAAGGATGCGCTCGACCGCGGGGCCGGCGTCTAGAACCACTTCTCCAGCCTGTCCAGGGCCTGCCAGAAGCCCGCGCCGTCGTTCTTGTGGCCCTGCCATATCTCCGGGATGAAGGATGCGCGTGGCGCATGCTTGTCCAGTGACTCGGCGACCATCGCGAAATCGACGATACCCTCGCCGATCTGCAAGCCTTCACCGTCGATGCCCTCGGCATCGACCATGTGAAGATGGGCCGAATGCGGTCCGACCTGTGCCAGGAAATCCTTGAACGATTCGGAGAAATGGGTGCACGAAAGCTGGGAATGAGAGATGTCCAGGCACACCCGGTAGCCGTGCTGTCGACAGAAGGCATCGATCTCGCTGCCGGTCATGAACAGGTTGTGGAAGCGCTGACCGCCAAAATGCCAGGGGAACGGTGGCATGGTTTGCACGATGATCTCCACGCCCTGCTGGTCCACTTGCGACAGCGATCCGGCGATCAGGTCGTAGAGTGCCGCTCGCGCTGATAACGGCATCGGCCCGTCGGCCGAGAAGCCGCCGGCATTGATGACGATCATCGGCCGCTTGGCTCGGCTGAAGTGCGGTGCCAAGGCCAGTGTGACATTGACCACCCGCTGCAGCTCGCTGATCGAACGCTGGCGGTACTCGGCACTCGGCGCGCAGAGGTCCATGATGTGGTCGCCGGCAAACAGCTCGGGGCTGTGCACCACCAAGTCCAGGTCGAACGGCTGATCGCCCAAATGGCGGGCGATGTCTTCGTCAAGATCCTTGTAGCTGAGGTGAAACTCGAACAGGTCGAAGTTGGCCATCGCCGCCAGCTTGCGCGCATCGTGGTAGCGCACCGGAACACCATAGGGCCGACGGAACCGGAACGGCCGCGCCCGCACGGTGGCTTCGTCCAGGTCTGAGGGGTAGAAAAAATCGCCGGCCGCCATGTTGCGTTGCGCCTTGCGCCCCACCAGCTCGGCTTTGCGGTAGGGCGACAGGCCTTGGCCGGGGCTGCGCACCACCACCATGTCGGCATCGATCAGTTCGCCAACGCGCAAATCGCGGCCTGCCACCAGGCTTTTGGCCAGCACCTCGCGGTTCATCATCTCACCCTGGGTGATGCGTCGCGCCTCGCCCGAGCCCAGCGCCAGCTCAACATCGCGGATCGACTGCACCATGGTTTTGAACTCGTCGGGGAGCAGGCTGACGCGGTGGTCATTGCCTTCCCAAGTGCGATCCAGCGTAAAGTGCTTTTCGATCACCTTGGCGCCACGCGCCACAGCCGCAACCGCCACCGCGATGCCGCGTTCGTGGCCGGAATAGCCGACCACGCAGTCGCCGATCTGGCGCAGCCGGTCCATGTACTCCAGGTGGATGTCTTTGAACGGCGCCGGGTAGGTGGAGTTGCAGTGCAGCAGCACAAAGGGCGCGCCATGGCGCTTGAGCAGCCGCACTGCATCGATGATCTCGGCCTCGCTGGACATGCCGGTAGAGCAGATCAGTGGCTTGCCGGTGCGCGCCAGTGCTTCCAGCAGGTCGTGATTGGTCAGGTCGGCCGAGGCCAACTTGAAGGCCGGCATGCCGTAGGCTTCCAGCAGTTGCAGGCTTTCGATGTCCCAAGGCGTGCACAGCGGCAGAATGCCTTGCGACTTGCAGTAGTCAAAGGCCGCAACCATGTCCAACTCGGATAGCTGGAATCGCGACAGCAAATCCAGCGTGTACTGGGCACCGAGATCGGCACTGGCGTCGTTGGCGTCGCCCGCATTGCGGTATAGCTGGGCCATGCTGCGCATCTGGAACTTGGCGCAATCGGCATCCGCAGCGACGGCCTCGTCGATCAACCGCTTGGCGGTGTCGAGGCTGCCGTTGTGGTTGTTGCCGATCTCGGCAATCACGAAGGCCGGTGCATCGGGACCGATCGTGAATTGGCCAATCTGCAGCTCCGGCTCACCGCGCCTGGCCACGGCGACCAGGTGGCGATGCCGGTCTGTCAGCGGAATAAAGCTGATGCGGTCGGAGAACTGGCGCGCAATCTCGTCGTGCGGCGCATCGTGCGCCAGAAACGTGAACTGCTTGTTGGCCACGTCGATGACAGGCACACCGGTGTCAAACGAGGGCCGGTCAGTGATCCAGCGGCGGAAGTCGCCGTCTGTCAGCACGCCTTCGAGCACGCCGCTGGAGGAGACGCAGAAGACGATTCGTGCCTTGTTGTCGCTGATCTTGCGCAGCGCGTTGTGCAGCGAGTCTTCGGAAAAGACGATGAATTTCGCGAGATTGCGGTCGAGGATCATGAGATGTGAAACTGGTTCATCAAGGCCTCTACGACGGCGAAGTCTGCCAAGCTGTCGATCTCCCAGCCTTCTTCCTCCCGCATCAGATGCATGTGGATCGGCGGGCAAAGCCGGTTGCCGTGTTGGCTGAGGGCATTGCTGCGGGTGATGTAGATCGAGCCGTTCTCGCGGTACCAGCGCTGCTCGGGGCCGATGTCCTGGCGCCGCGGCCGATGTTGATAGTCGTAAAGTGCCTGTGGATCGGCTGGATTGCGCCAAAAGAAGTGGTGATTTTCGCAGACACCCAACAGCGATTCGGCGCCAGTGGCCTCGAAGGCATTGATCGCCGAGTCCAGCGTGCCGGGGTGGCGCAGCGGCGAGGTTGGCTGCAGCAGAATGATCGCGTCGAAGTGCTGGCCGGCCGCTGCGTACCACTGCAGCGAATGCAACATCACCGGCTCGGTTGCCGCAGCGTCGTTGGCAAGTTGGCTCGGCCGCAAAAAGGGCACATCCGCGCCGTGCTCGCGGGCTACTGCCGCGATGGCCGGGTCGTCGGTGGAGACATGCACCCGGGTGATGCTGGCGCTGGTCAGTGCCTGGGCAATGCTCCAGGCGATCAGCGGCTTGCCGGCGATGGGCCGGATGTTCTTGCCGGGCACCCCTTTGGAGCCACCGCGTGCCGGAATGATCGCCAGATACTTCATGTGACAGCAGGGCGGTCAAGCAAGGCCCGGAAATAATCGATGGTGCGCGTCAGGCCGGCTTCGAGCTCGACGCGTGGCGCCCATTCGAGCCGCGCTTGGGCCAGGCGGATATCCGGTTTGCGCTGGCGCGGATCGTCGGCCGGCAATGGCATGAAGCGCAATTGGCTCTTCGATCCTGTGAGCCTCAGCACCGCCTCGGCCAGCTCACGCATCGTGAACTCGATCGGGTTGCCGATATTGACCGGCCCGACAAAACCAGCGTCGGAGTTCATCATCAAAATCATGCCGCTGATGAGGTCATCAACAAAGCAGAAGCTGCGGGTCTGCGTGCCGTCGCCATAGATGGTGATGTTCTGCCCCTTGAGCGCCTGCACGATGAAGTTGCTGACGACCCGTCCATCGTTGGGGTGCATGCGTGGGCCATAGGTGTTGAAGATGCGCACCACCTTGATTTCCAGTTGGTGCTGACGGTGGTAGTCGAAAAACAGCGTCTCGGCGCAGCGCTTGCCCTCGTCATAACAGCTCCGCACGCCGATGGGGTTGACGTTGCCCCAATACGCCTCGGGCTGCGGATGAATTGCCGGATCGCCATAGACCTCGCTGGTGGAGGCCTGCAAGATGCGCGCCTTGGTTCGCTTGGCCAAGCCGAGCATATTCAGCGCACCCATGACGCTGGTCTTGGTGGTCTGCACCGGATCGAATTGGTAGTGCACCGGCGATGCCGGGCAGGCCAGGTTGTAAATCTGGTCTATCTCGACGTGCAGCGGGTAGGTCACATCGTGGCGCAGCAACTCGAAGCGGTCGTTGCGCAGCAAGTGCACGATGTTGTCGCGTGCGCCGGTGAAGAAGTTGTCAACGCACAGCACCTCGTCGCCGCGTTCAAGCAGTCGCTCGCACAGGTGTGAGCCAAGAAAACCGGCACCACCAGTTACCAGTACACGGATTCGTTGCGATTGCATTGTTTGGAATGGTCAGGAAGAGTTGCAAAAAACTTGAAGCGTCGATTTTAGGGTGGTATGTCAGCGACGGCTTGGCGCCCAGGTGGCCGCTCAGCGATGGCGGAAGGCTTGCCTGAGTCGTTGCAGGCCGCTGGAGAAAGCGGGATCGCGTCGCGCCGTTGTGCCCAGCCAGTGGCTGACGACCAGCCAGGACACCCACAACAGGCCGGCGGCCAGGGCGGCCAGGATCGCGATCAGGCCGCGGCTGGGCCGGGTTTTGTACTCGGCCGGCTGGGCGACATCGATAACCTGCACCAGCGGCCCATCGCGGCTTTCGTCGACGCGCGCGGCTTCGAATTGACGGGAGAACAGCTCGAACAGCGTCTCCTGGTACTTGAATTCGCGGTACTTGGAGATGTAATCGGAGTTGGTCGTGAGCTGCGGTGCCGCCTCCAGGCGGGCAATCTGGCTGCGCAGACCCGAGACCACCGCAACCTGCTGTTGCATCTCGGCGGCCTGGTCGGTGAGGTAGCCGCGCATGACCTGCAGCTTCACCTCGGCCGCCGTCAACTCGGCCAGCAGCCTGGCGTATCCGTCGGTCGCGCTGCGCGGTTCGGCACGCAGCGTCGATTGGCTGAAGCCCGACCCTTGCAAGGCCGCTTGTGCAGTGGTCAGCCGCTCCCGGGTGCGCTTCAGTTGCTGCTCAAAGAACACCCGGCGCTGCTGCGCCTCGGTGATGGCAAGCTCGGAGGTCAGCGAGCGCAGTTGGGCAACAAACGCATTGGCGATATCGGCAGCGCGTTTGGCATTGCGATCCTCAACAATGATGCTGATCAAGCCGCTGCGACGGTCAGAAGATATGCGCACGGCCTCTTTGAGCGCCTTGTGGGTCTGGAAACGATAGTCGGTGCCGTAGACCGAATCCAGCTTGAAGAGATCGATGATCCGGGCTTCGAGCGTGACGCTTTGCATCAGCGCCACATACTGATCGCTGGCGGTACGCGTGCCGCCGCCGCCGCCCACCGCACCGGCCAGGGCACCCAGCGATGCCAACACCCCGGAAGTTGCACTCTGCGGCTGCTGCGGAGGCAGCAGAACAGTGGTGGAGGTGAAGATTGGCGGCAGCATGAATGACACGCCCAACGCCACCAGTCCAACCGCCAGAGGCAGCAGCAGCAGAGAACGCCAGCGCTGGGCCAGAAGTATCAGCAGGTCCAGAAACCCGGCGTTGGCAGTGCTGTCGTCCACACGGAGTTGGTCTAGCGGCTCGGCTTGCATATCACTTGCCAATCGCTTTGATGCCGGCTGCGCCGAGGCCGAACTGGTAGAGAATTTGCGTCCAGTCTTTCAGGTCCTGTGTCAAAGTGGTCTTGTCGACCTCGGTGGGCACGAACACGGTGTCGCCAGGCTCTGCCAGCAGTTCGCCGAAAGCATTGCCACGCGATACCCAATTGCGGCTGCCGCGCAGTTGCTGAGAACTGACCACGGTGCCGTTGGCCCGCACTACAAAGGCGTTGTCGCTTTCGGCGCCCTTGGTCATGCCACCGGCCAGATGCAGGTATTCCTCCAGCGTACGGCCCGGCGAATAGAGGTAGCTGCCACCGTTGAACACGCTGCCGAAAACCCCCACCGTGGTCTGTTTGGGTGGCACATGGAGGCGATCCCCGTCCGCGACCAGCAGCGCCGGCAGCTCGGTTGCGCCGGCTGCCAATTGCAAGATGATGCGACCGCTGGGCTTGATGAGGCGCAGGCGCTCGACCAGCCGCGACGAGGCGTTGCTTTGCGATGCCCGCGCGGTCGCCTCTTCGGAGCTGTTGATCCGCACACTGCTTGATTGGCGTGCAAGATCGGTTTCCAGGTCGCGCAGCGCACGGTCATAGTTGACCTGCTGAGTCTGGCGAACGCTTTCGCGGGAGAAG
>JANOBL010000752.1:0-35244 GCA_031411635.1 Betaproteobacteria bacterium | reverse complement strand
CGCTGGTCGCCAAAGGTCACCAGCAAGCGCATCTGGCCGGTCTCGACAAACTTGTCCCACCCAGTGGCGTCGCTGGCCGCCATCACATGGCCGCCCAGCAAGGCCTGCATCTGGTCGGCATTGCCCTTGAACGGGATGTGGTTGAAGCTGACCTTGGCCACATCACCCACTTCTTCGATCAGCAGATGCGGGCTGGTGCCGATGCCGGTGGAGCCAAAATCGATCTTGCCAGGCTGTTTGCGCGCGGCCTCAATGTAGTCGTTGAAAGTTTTGTACGGCGAGTCGGCCCGCACCACAAAGCCAAAGGTGTAACCGGTGACACCGATGATGAAGCTGAAATCGCTGAGCGGGTTCCACGCGGTTTTTTGCATGTGCGGTATGCGCAGCATGCCCATCGGAAACTGCGCGATCGTGTAGCCGTCGGGCTTGGCATTGAGCGCCATGCTGCCCGGCCCGGTAGTGCCACCACCGCCCGGCTGGTTTTGCACGATCACGTTCTGGCCGAGTTGCTTGCTGGCGATCTCGGCCAGCGCACGCAGGTGGCGGTCGGTGCTGCCGCCGGCCGGCCAGGGCACGATCATGGTGATGGGCCGGGTGGGCCAGGCTGGGCTTTGGGCCTCGCCCAGCATGGGCAAGCCAAGCGCAGCCAGGGTGGCGGTTTTTAGCAAGTGGCGGCGGGTTGGGGAGCGGGTCATCGGCAGGTCTCCTGAACGGTGTTTGAGATGCCAGTCTACGCAACAGTTTCGCCCAAAGAGAAAGGGCCCGAAGGCCCTTGCGGATGGCATGGGCTGAAACCCTTCAACCCTGGCGGCGCCGGATCAGCGAGCCCACGGCCAGCAGGCCGGCCAGCATCAGCGCGGCGGTTTCGGGCTCAGGCACCGGCACCGGGACGGCGACCAGGCCAAACTTCAACTCGTTCTGGGTTTGGGCGATCACGCTGGAGAAAGCACCGCCGCCCGCACCCAGGCTGAGCACGCCGCCGCTGAGCGCAAAGCTGGTGAACGCGCCTACCGGCATTGTGGTGCTGCCCGAGTAATAACCGCTGGTGAACGGGCCTGCGGGTGTGGTGACTGTCTTGGTCAGCACGCCGCCAACGGTTGCCGCTGCGCCGCCGTTGATCGACACCGTGGCAGTTGCACTGGCGGTGGTGGTGCCGCCCAACTCGTTGAACACCAGGTTGCCAAAGAAGCTGGTGATGGCGCCGCTGAGCGCATAACCGGGGTTACCGGTGATGGTGAACGACGGCAGCGTGAAGCTGGCCGCCACCGGTGCGCCCAGGCTGATGATCTGCACCGCCGTGGGCACGTACCAGCCAAACCCGACCACGCCGCCATCGGCGCTGAAGCTGAACGATGGATCGGCAAACACCGTGGTCTCGTCGTAGGTCAGCGTGAACGAACCGTAGTCGTGTGCAACCAGAGCCTGTGCCGATGTGGCGCCAGCCAGTGCCAACACGGCAGCAAGAACGGTATTGATTTTCATGGGAGACCTCGCCTGACTGGGTAGTGCCGCGCGCCTTGATCCAAGGACAAACCCGACTTTGTGCAATTTAACGCGCACCGCTTGCAGCGCCACCCCGCGTTCAGGTGGTGACGCGCGACTTTACCTCTCAAGCGCCTTCGATCCCAAAGTGCTGCGCGCGCGCAAACACCCGCTGCGCCCAGGGTGCATGCACGGCGGCCTCGTACATCGCCCCGCCCAGCTTGAATACCGCCGGGCAATTGGGCTGGATCAGGCGCTGTGCCGCCTCCAGCTCCACCGCCTTGACCTTGAACACGTCTTCGATCAGCGTGATCTGTGACGGATGGATGGCCGTCTTGCCGTAGAAGCCAAACGCCAGATCGCGCCGGGCTTCTTCGCGCAGCAGCGCGTCGTCGTCCAGAATGTCAAACACTGGCGCGGTCAGCGCAAAACCGTGCGGCCGGAAGATCAGCACCAGTTGCGCCAGCAGCGCGCCCAGCGGGGTGTCATACAGCGTCACATCGCGTGGCCGCCGCATGCCCAGCACGCGCAGCAAATCGTTGCCACCGATGCGCAGCGCCAGCACCCGCTCGCGCACGCCGGGCTTGAGCAAGGCGTTGCGCAGGGCACGCATGGCATCTGGCTCAAAGACCTCGGCCGTCTCAAGCGTGGGCATCAGGCGGTGCGGGGTGTCGCGCAGCAGCCGCAGGTAGCGGGGCAAGACCGCCAGCGTGATCTTGGGCAGCACAACGCCGTCCAGCAGCTCGCTGCCGGGCATCGCCAGCACCTCGCGCAACACGGCCGGGTTGCGCACCCGCACAAAGCGCAGCAGGCCGGGTGCGGGTGCGATGCCGGCCAGCACCGCCTGCAACTGGCGCAGCGCGGCAGCCAGATCACGTTCGGCCACCGCGTCCTCGGTGCAGACGATCACCGATTTCAGCGCCGGATGCTCGCGCCTGGCCAGCACGCCGGCCAGCTTGGGGTGCAGCGCCGGCACGTACAGCGATGCGCCGAGCCGGTAGGCGTCAACCATGGTCCAGCCTGCGGATGATGGCCACGGCATGCAGGCCCAGCGTGGCATCGGTGTGCACCGGCACCGCGCGCTCCAACGCCAGTTGCACCAGGTGGCGCACCTCGGGTGCCGCCGGATCGCGCAACAGCAGCAGCCTGGGCGCACGCCGCAACAGCGCGCGTGTGGCCTCGCCCAGGCCGGGTTTGATGAAGTTGGGGTGGTTCACGTCGTGGCGCTGTGACAGAGTTTGGATCAACTGGGCCGAGCGCTGTTGCAGCGTCGCGTGGTCTATCGGCGGCAGCGGCTCGGCCAGCCAGGCTGTCTTGGGCGGCGCCAGCTCGGCCATCAGCCGGTTGATGAACCAGCGCGACAAGTCCTGCGCCTGCCACTGGTCGTACAGCAGGCAGCCGTGAAACTGGCCGGGGCCGATCTGCGCGTTGAGGATGGTGCGACTGACCAGGCCCGAAACGGTGGCATTGAGCAGCGCCGACGGGATCAGGTAATCGTCGGTCGAGCCACTGGCGTGGGCCAGGCCGGCCAGGTCGCACAGCACAAACAACTCGGGCGCCAGGCCGGTGCCGCGGCTGCGGTTGTAGGCGTCCAGGCTGTGGCGCAGCTCTTGGGCGATCGCGCCCTTGGCGGTCCAGCCGTCGACAAAGACCAGGCTGTCGGCCGGGTGCCGGGCCAGGATGTGGTCCAGCGCACAGGCGTCGATGCCGCGGTCGCGGATGATCGAGATGCTGTAGTGCGGCGCGGCGATGCCATACAGATCGGCCAGCAGGCGGTGCAGCAGCACCCCCACCGGCGTGCCGGCGCGGGCCAGCGAGACCAGCGTCACCGGGCCCGGCCGTGCCTTGCGGATGCGCCGCGCCAGGCGCAACAGGTCGGCCGCCATGCGCTGAGCGTTGGCCTGCACGGCGGCGTGAAACAAGGCCAGGTAGGCGGCGCTGGGCAGTTGCTCCAGGCCGATCATCTCGCTGTAGTGACGGGCGCCGGATTGCATCAGCCGCTCTTTTTCCAGCACATCGGCCACCGGCTGCAATGCCAGCGGCTGCAGCAAAAAGCACACCTCGCCCTCGGCGTAACTGCCTTGAAAGCCGACGCTGCTCACAGCGGTTCCTCCGTGACCAGGCGCTGCGACAACTGGCTGTGGCGCGGTGTCATCGCGTAATCGCACAGGCCCAGAAAGCCGGCATCGCTGAGGCTGTCGCCGATGCCCAGGCTGAGCAGCTCAGCATGCTGCGCACGCAGGCCGGCCATCAGATGCGCCACCGCATGGGCCTTGTCCAGCCCGGGCGGCAGCAGCACCAGGTTGTTGTCGTTCTGGAACACCCGCCAGCCCGGGTGCGCTGCGGCCCAGGGCTGCAGCAGCTCGCTGCGCAGCGCCGCCAGTGCGGCCACGTCGGCGGCGCGGTGTTTGAGCAACAGGTACTGGGCCTGGCCATGCTCCTCGACCAGGCGGGCCCAGGCATCGATGCCGCGCTGGGCAATCGCCGCTGCCATCGCGGCGCAGGCCTGTTGCAGCCGTGGCGCGGCCTGGGCCAGCACCGCCCGCATGCGGCTGGCCCACAGCGCATCGGGCTGGCGCTGCGCATCCAGGATCACACCGCCGAAACTGGTCACCGCCGGACCGTCAAACGGCAGCAGCACCCGCGACAAGCCTTCCACGCTGCGGGCGGTGACCGGGACCAGCATGGCGCCACGGCGCAGCCAGTCCAGCAGCAGGCGCTGGCGTGGGTTGGTGTACGAAATGACCGCGCCGTTTTGCAACAGCGCCGCCGGTTGCAGCGCCGCGCCGCCGCTGCCGTCCACCCCGTGCGGTGCGCATTTGCGCGTGCTGGAGAACAGCGAATCGTCGAGATCGACGAAGGCGACCAGGGCCGGTGCGGACGGCGTGCTCATGGCCTGTGACGCAGCGACACAAGCCGGGCCGACAGCCGCTGCAGCGTGTCGGACAGCGCTGCCGAGGGCGGTGTTTCGCAGCACAGCAGCACCGCGGCATAGTCCGCCGGATCGACGTTGTAGAGGTAGTTCGGGATCGGCTCGCCGTAGGGATCGGGCAGCTCGATGCGGCAGCGGATGTCGGCACCCAGCAGGATCGGCGAGCGGGTGGTGGATTGCACTCGCACGTCGACGCCGCGCTGCGCCAGCGCCTGGCCGACGCAGTACGCCGGGTGCATGAACTCACCCATGCCCAGCACCAGCACCGGTGCGCCGACGGGCAGGCGTGTGCCGGGTGTATCCATCAAGCCGTCGATCAAGGCGGCCGGCAACTGCAAGACGCTGTCGGTACCCAGCCGCGCGCTGTAATCGCCGACAAAACCGCGCCGGCAGCCCACTGCGGCCTGGGCCGGGGCGGGTGCCGCGGCCTCGAAGCGTGCATCGCGTTCGAACTCAAAACCGCCCTCCAGCAGCGAGACAAAATCGACCTGGCCGCAGGCCGCGCCTTGCTTGAAGCGCTGCTGCGCGGCATCGCCCATGAAGTTGGTCAGCGCGACCAGGCAGGCCCGCTCGACGCCGGGGTTGGCCTGGGCATAAGCGGCGATCAGCGCGGCAAAGGTGTTGCCGGTGGACAGCTCGTCATCCACCAGCACCAGCAGCCGGGCCCGCAGAAACGCGGCCCGCAGGTCGGCACGGTCCGGCAGGTGCAGGCTCAGGTTTTGCGCATGGCTGTGCCACTCTTCAAAGTCCAGCGTGCGGGCACCCGACAAGGGGTAGCGCGTGGTCTGCACATAAACCGCGCTGCCTGGGCCGTGTAGCGCCAGGTAGGCCTCAAACACGCCCTGTGCCAGGCCGGTGGCGGTCTCGGCCATGCCCAGGAAAAGTGCCGGCTCGGCGGCCACCGGCAGCCGGACGGCCAGCGCCGCATGCGCGGCCTGCATCTGCGCCGGCAGGCTGGGCCAGTGTTTACCCAGCAGCTTGCTGACGAACAAAAAACCGCGTCGCGGGTTGTTGCGCGCGGCAAAGGCGCACAGGCGCTGCAGCGCCCAGTCGGCGCGCTGCACCGTCACAAGCAGCATGCCGTTGGGCAACTGCACCTGGTGCTGCAGTGGGGTGGTGTCAAGCATCGGGCAAGACCACCGGCGCGCTCGCCTCGGTAACCCGCAGGCCCAGGCGAGGCACCGGAATCGCCAGGCCGGCGTAGCCGTCCAGCGCGCCGCACAGCGCCAGGTACGGCAGGTTGATGCCCGACAGACAGCTCATCGCCACACCGCCCGACGCGCGCGGGTTGATCTCCAGCAATTTGGGCTGGCCGTGCGCGTCGGTCTTGAACTGGATGTTGACCAGCCCGTTGAGGCCGAACCTGGCCACCAGCCGTCCGGCATCCGCCAGCACGGCCGGGTTGTCATCCAGCCGCTGGGTGGCGCTGGTGAGCGCTTTTTTGCGCACCACGCCGGTGACCAGCCGGCCTGCGTCGCCGATGCAATCAACGCTGTATTCGTGGCCGGGCAGGTATTCCAGCACCAGTTGCGGCGCGCAACGGCCGTCCGGGCCACAGCGTGCCATCCATTCCTGCGGTGTCAGGCCACGCCGAGGGCGGCGGCCGGCATCCGGGCGCATCAACCGGTAAAAGCCCTTGCCGTAGATCGAGACCGTGGGTTTGATGCAGGCCTCGATGCCCTGTGCCCACAGCGCCTGGACGGCGCGGGGCAACGCGCTGGCCTGTTGCAGCAGCGCCCACTTGGCCAGCGGCACGCTGCCCGCCATCTGGCGATAGACCCAGGCTTTGTCGTGCAGCCGTGGCAAGGTCTGGGCATCGGCCACGGCCAGCACCCGGATGCCTTGCGCTGCAAACAGCGGCGCTGCCGCGACGATGGCATCGGCGCCATGCGCCGGTACAAACACGTCCACACGCTGCGCCAGCGCAAAGTCAAGACACCAGCGCACATAGTCTTCGGGGCCCAGGTTGGTGGGCTCCACCGCGTGCTGATGCGCTGCCGCATAGCCCACAAAATGCCGGTCTTTGTGGGTGCACAGCAGCGTGAACCGGCGATCGACATCGGCCTCGCGGATCAACTGCAAGACGCGGTAAACCAGGGCGTAATGCCGATTGAACCAGACACGCATGGGCATGGATTGAGCTGGGACGCTGCAGCGCCAACACGCACCACTGAGCAGGTGCGGGAACTTGCGGGCCGAGTGTAGGGCCGGCCTGCCGTGCTACAGGTGCGGCAGCATGTGGGGCAGCAGATCCTGGAAGGTGCGGCCGGAGCAGTTGTCGCCGATCGCGTGCATCTTCCACTCGCTGTTGTGGCGGTAAACCTTGGCCATGATCTGCGCCGTGTGCGAGCCCTGGCACGACAGGTTGTAGCGCGCCACTTCCTGCTGGTTGCGGCCGTCCAGGATGCGGCAGGTGGCGTTGTCGATCTGGCTGAAGTTCTGCCCGGTGAAGCTGTTGACGACAAACACCAGGCTCTTGACGCCGGCCGGCACCCGCGCCAGCTCGACGACGATCTGCTCATCGTCACCATCGCCGGCGCCCGAGCGGTTGTCGCCGGTGTGGGTGATGCTGCCGTCCTTGCTCTTGAGCTGGCGGAACCACACCGTGTCCACCACCTGGTTCTGCTCGTCGAACAGCACGCAGGAGGCGTCCAGATCCACCTCGACCTGGCCGCCGCCGAAGCCGAACAGGCCTTTTTTCTTGATCGGATCCCAGCCCAGGCCCATGACGATCTTGGTCAGCGCGCTGCCGGCCGCTTTGTCGAGCGATATCTTCTGGCCTTTTTGCAAGGTGACTGCCATTTCATGCTCCTGAAAAAATCAAACCTTGGATCCGAGTTGCTGGCCCAGCCACGAGACGAACCCCTTGCGCTGGCGCGAGCTGAGCAGCACGCTGCCACTGCCATTGAACTTCATCACCATGCCCTCGCCGGAAGTCTGGCTGCTGATCAGGTTGGACAACATGCCGCCCTGGCGCGAGGTGGCCACCGACATCTCGTAGCTGAGCCTGGCATCCCAGGCGACGACATGGCCGTTGTCGATCACCGGGTTCTGGCCGGGCTGGATGTTCAGCAGGAACAGCGAGCCAAACCCGCCGACGCAGAGCTTGCCCTTGCCGCTGGCGCGCATGATGAAAAACCCGCCCGAGCCGCCAAACAGCGCGCCGCCGATGCTTTGGGTGCGCACCTTGATGTCCACGCTGGTTTCGGCGGCGACAAAAGCACCATCGCTGAGCAGGTACTCCTGTTGGCCGACATCAAACACATGCAGGCCACCCGGCACGGTTTGCGACAACAGCAGGTCGCCCGGCCCGCGGCTGGCGACGATTTTTTGCGTGAACAGCGACTCACCGGCCACCAGCCGGCGTGCGATACCGCCGAGCAAGCCGCCCTGCATATTGCCCGACAGGTCCAGCGTGTCGTCCATCATGACCATCGCGTCACTCTCGGCAAACACCGATTCGCCGCGCTGCAGCGCCACATGCAAAAAAGGATCCTGGCCCTCGGTGATCGTGAAGGTGGCCATGTCAGCGCGTCAGCAAGCCTTTTTGTCGCGCCGCCTGCAGCCAGCCTGGATACTCTTGCAGCAGCAGTTTGTACATTTCGGGGTCGCTCAGTTTGGAGGGGTCGGGGATGGCAAAGAAGTCGGCGTTGTCGATGAAGCGGTCTTTCAGGTCATCGAGCTTTTCAAGAAAATCGAAGCGGGAGCCGCCGACACCGACAAACTGCCAGAACAAGGGCTCGCGCGAGGCCTCACGCACGGTTTTTTGCGAGGCCGACCGGTCGCCCGGCGCACCGTCGGTGACAAACAACACATACACCGGCAGATCGCCGCGCGCCTTGGCATAAAACTGCCGCACCAGGTTCATCACCGGTGCGTAATCGGTGCCACCACCGAGCTTGTGCTGGGCGATCAACCGGTCCACCGCGCCGTCGAAGTTGTTGATCGAAATCTCACCGGCAGCGATGGCGCGGCTGTCGAACAAAAACACATCGATGGCTTTGTCATCGTCAAACAGGCAGGCCAGTGCGAGCAAGCGCTCGGTGATCTGCTGCACCACGCCGCGCCGGTACAGCGCCACCATCGAGCCCGACACATCCAGCACCAGGCAGACCTTGGCCGCATGCTCGGACAAGCCTTGTTTGTCCAGCGAAACATGGGCCGCCTTGACCAGGCTGACCAGGCGGGGGGCTTTTTGGGCCAGCTCCTTTTCCAGCCGCACCGCTTTGCTCAGCGACACGACGGGGGCTGGCGCCGCCGCGGCCGGGACCGCCGGCGCCTCGTCACCGCCAAAATGCGCCAGCAAGGCGGACAGCCCACCGTTGAAGCCTTCGCCGAGCGTGGCAAAGCGCCAACTGCCGTCCTTGCGGTAGACCTCGGCCAGCAGCAGCGCCTTTTGTTGTTGCAACTCGCTGCCCTGCAACACAAAGCGGGCACCCGGCGATGTGGGCTGAGCCAGCACCACGGTGGCCTGCGCCAGTGCACTCATCATGCCGTTGCCATCCACCGTGGCGGTGAAGACCAGCCGGTCGATGCTGGTGGGCAATGCATCCAGCCGCACTGTGAATTGGGCGGCTTGGGCCGCCAATGCAAGCTTTACGCCGGCGCATGGCGTGCTTAGTTGGTTGTAGAAAACCAGGTACGGGTCGCTGTGCAGCTTGCCGTTGGCGCCGACGCCAAAACAGGCGAAATCCAGCGCAAACGGCGCATCCGCCCGCAGGTCCACCGTGAACGGCAAAGTGCAGGCTAGCAAACTGTCGAGCTTCAGCCGCTGGCCGCGAGCAAGTTCATGCATGGTGGGGTTTGCACAGGCCCCGGGCGCTGGCAAGGCCCGGGGCTGTGGAGGGCCGTTGTGGGTTCAGCCGACGTTGACGCCAAAGTTGCGGGCCAGTGGGCCCAGGCCCCCCTTGAAGCCCTGGCCCACGGCCTTGAACTTCCACTCGGTGCCGGCCCGGTACAGCTCGCCAAAGATCAGCGCGGCTTCGGTGGAGCCGTCTTCCGACAGGTCGTAGCGTGCCAGTTCTTTGTTGTCGGCCTTGTTGACGACCCGGATATAGGCCTTGGAGACCTGGCCAAAAGTCTGCTTGCGGGCTTCGGCCTCGTGGATGGTGACGCTGAAAGCGATTTTCTCGATCGCTGCCGGCACGCCGCTGAGCTTGACCTCGACCACCTCGTCGTCGCCCTCGCCGGCGCCGGTGGTGTTGTCACCCATGTGCTCAACGCTGCTGTCGGCGCTTTTTTTGTTGCCGTAGAAGATGAAATCGTTGTCGGCGCGCACCTTGCCGGCGGCGGTGAGCAAAAACGCGCTGGCGTCCAGATCGTAAGCCGCGCCGTCGGTGGCGCGCACGTCCCAGCCCAGGCCCACCGCCACGGCGCTCAAGCCGGGCGCTTCTTTGCTCAGGTTGACGTTGCCGCCCTTTTGAAGACTGATGGCCATCTTGAAACTCCTCGCGAACAGTGGTGGATGATGCGGAAAAAGCCGCTTGGGTCAGCGGGCCGGGCGGATGTTACTTCGAGCCTGCCTGCCATTGAAAACCAAAGCCATGGGCCTGATCAACCGCCCGGTGGCCCGAAAAGTACTCCGCCAGCTTGCTGACGCGGATGCGGCCGTTGTCGTTTTCCAGCAGCGCCACCGCGCACATGCCCTCGCCTTGGGCGGGGCTGTCGAGCTTGACGGTCAGCTCGGGCTGGCCGGGCGATTTGAGCGTGACCACCGCATCGGCCGCAGCCCAGTTGGGCACACCCTCGTAGATGAAGGCAAATACCAGGATGCGCTTGAAAGCCGGCCAATGGGCGCCGTTGATGCGCAGGTTTTCGCCCTCGCTGACCGCGCCGGTGCGGTCGTCGCCCATCAACTGGATCCAGGGTTCGCTGTCAAAGGCGCCAAAGCGCTTGCCCACCGCCTGGATCACCGATTTGTGGCCGTCCAGGTGCTCAAACATGCAGCCCAGGTCCAGATCGATGGCGGCGTCTTTCTTGAACGGGTTCCAGCCACCGGCCGTGCCCGACGGCTTGCGTGACCAGTTCAGGTTGACGACGATCTCGCCAAAACCGCCGCCGCGCTTTTCCAGCGACACCGGCTGCTTTTTTTCTAGCGTGATCTTGCTCAGTTGCACCGGGGGCGGGGATGGTGCGGGCGGTGGCGGTGGCGGGGCTGCGGCAGTGTCGGGATCATCGGCAATGGCAACGCCAAAATGGCCGGCCAGCGGGCCCAGGCCGCCGTGGAAGCCCTGGCCCACGGCACGAAACTTCCAGGCGTCGTTGCGCTTGTAGAACTCCCCCAGGATGACGGCGGTTTCCTGCATGCCGCCGGTGGCCAGCTCAAACCGGATCGGCTCGGGGTCACCGCTGATTTGCAGCGTCACAGCGGCCAACTGATCAAAGCGCTGGCCGCGGCGGGCCGCTTGCTCGATCGTCAAGGCCAGTGCCAGGCGCTCGGTGTCGGGCGGCAGCCGGTCCAGGTCAAGTGTGAAACGGGCGGCCGCCACGTCCAGCGTGGCGGCGCCGCTGGCCACGCTGGGCTGGCCATAAAACAAGAAGCCGGCATCGCTGGCCACCTTGCCGCTGGCGCCGAGCAGGTAGGCGCTGGCATCCAGCACCAACCCGGTTAACGCTGGGGCCCAGCTCACGCTGGCGGTGAAGCGGGCCTGCGTCAACGCCAGGTTCTGGCCCGATTGCAAGGCTTTCATCCAGGCGTCTCCGGTGGCGGCTGGCGCTCAGAGGCCGGGCTGGGTGGCGCTTGCGGCGCCGGCCCGCCGCGCCAGGATGATCTTGCCGAGCGCCAGCACCAGCACGGCGCCGGCGGCGCCGCAGGCGTACTTCAGCGCATCGGACGGATTGAGGTAGGGCGCCAGCGCCGGGTCGGTGACGGCCATGGTGCCGGCAATCCAGCCCAGCAACATGCCGCCGGCGGTGATGATGAACGGAAACCGGTCCATCAGCTTGATCACCAGTTGGCTGCCGCCAACGATGATCGGGATCGACACCAGCAGGCCAAAGATCACCAACGGCATCTTGTGGTCGCCGCCCACGCTCTCGGCGGCACCGGCGATGGCGATCACGTTGTCGATGCTCATCACCAGGTCGGCCACGATCACGGTCTTGACCGCCGCCCACAGCCGGTCGCTGCCTTCGATGTTGCCGTGATCGTCGTCCTCGGGCACCAGCAGTTTGATGCCGATCCACAGCAACAGCGCCGCGCCGACCAGCTTGAGGTACGGGATTTGCAGCAGGGTCAGCGCAAAGAAGATCAGGATCACGCGCAGCACGATGGCGCCCACGGTGCCCCAGACGATGCCCTTGGTGCGCTGGGCCGGTGGCAGCTTGCGGCAGGCCAGCGCGATGACCACGGCATTGTCGCCACCCAGCAGGATGTCGATCATGATGATCTGGCCGACGGCAAGCCAGAACACGGGGGTGAGGAATTCAGCCAAGAGCAGGCTCCCTGGACAAGTGGGTTGGGGTTGCAGCCGTGTGCCGGCGATGCGGTGGGCGAGACAGGCAGCTTTCAGGAGCCGGTGGCCATTTGAATAACGATCAACCGGCCGCCTTCGGCTCTGGACAGCAACAGTTTGAGACCGTCCCTGAGTTCAATCTTACCGCCCACCGGCACCGCCGCCTTGCTGTCGGCATCCACCAGATCGGGCAGGCCCTCGTTGACCAGCCACCACGCGCCGCCGTGATGCACAAAATAACCGACGCGGCGCCGCTGCTCATCGCTCAAACGCTCGTTGGGGGCGATCAAGCGGCTGGCATGCCATTGAAACAGCGACTGCCCGGTCCACACCATCAGGCGGTGGTTGTCGGGGCGATAGTTGCCTTCCTTGCGTGTGGAGTACAGGTTCAGCACGGGGATCTGGCCCCGGTGCGGTGTTGCGCAGAACGGGCATGCGGGCCGCGTGGCGTTGTCAAAGACATACCACTTCTGCTCGCAGGCGGTGTTCTGGCAGGGTTGCTCATCACCACTTCGGGGGCGATGAAATCGGGCGTGCCCACCACATCGGGCGGATAGCGGCCCGGCACCACCAGGCCATCCAGATCGATGATGCTGGCATTGCCCTTGACCGGGTCTACCAGCACGTTTTTGTAAGACAGGTCGGAATGCGCCAGGCCTGCGGCATGCATGCGGCGCACGGCGCGCGAGATTTGCAGGCAGATGCGCAGGTAGTTGAGCCAGTGGCCACGCTCGCGGGCCTACAGTGGGAGTTTTTGTGGCTTTCACGCTGAGCAAGGGCGCAAACCATCTCGCTGTCCGAGGCCGCGCCTGATCTGAAGCAGATTCTGGTTGGGCTGGGTTGGGACGCAAGAACCACCAGCGGCGCCGATTTTGATCTTGATGCCAGCGCCTTTTTGCTGACTGAAAACGGCAAGGTGCGCGCCTACAGCGACTTCATCTTCTACAACCAGATGCAATCGCCTTGCGGCGCCGTCAAACATACCGGCGACAACCACAGCGGTGCCGGCGACGGTGATGACGAGGCCTTGGAGATTGTGCTTGACCAGGTGCCGGCCCAGGTGTCGCGCCAGCTTGCCGTTGGCCGGCAAGCTGGCGCGTGTTGCGCCGGGTTTTTTGGAATCGGTCTGATGCGCCTTGGCCGCAGTGGGGCTGGGCAGGCGCACGAAATACTACCGCATGCACGGGCGCCACGCGGCCGAGTCGGCGCTCACTTGACAGTCACCACAACAGTCTGCACCGCCCGTATCTCGCTCTCCCAGGGCCGCTTCAGCTCGAAGCGCAAATGCTGCTGTCCGGCCTTTTGGCAAGTTAGCACAAAGCCTTGCAGGGCGGCCCCGCCAACCCCGGCGCCAACGGGTGCGCTGCCGGTTGCGCTCAGGCTGCAGCCGGCCGGGGCCGCAGGTGCTTGCCAGACCACCCCCGCGCCGGGCATCGATGTCAGTTCGATGCGCAACGCCTGGCCGGCGGTGGTTTGCAGGTGCAGTGGTGGGTGGTCGATGGCGGACATCGTGATCTCCAGCGGTGGGTTGTGGTGATGGGCGCCCAGTGTCATCCGGTTCGACGCCCACGTCCTGTCGGGCCGAGAACTTCGGCCTTGGGGCCGGTTTTCAGTTCCAGCCGTTGTTGGCCGCCGTCTGCCAGCGCCGCCACAGCGCCAGGTCGGTGCCGCGCACAAACACCTCGAGCCGGCCGTCCTTGTTGCTGGCCACCGCCTGGTCACCGACGATGCCCCCACCCAGCGAGGCCCAGCCGCTCCAGCCGCCATTGGCCGCGGTTTGCCAGACATGCCAGAACGCGCCGTCGGTGCCACGGGCAAAGGCCTCCAGCCGGCCGTCCTTGTTGCGGCCCAGCGCCGGGCTGCTGGTGATCACGCCACCCAGTGAGGCCCAGCCACCCCAGCTTGTGTTGGGTGCCACTTGCGAGATATGCCACAGCGCACCATCGGTGCCGCGGCCCATCACTTCCAGCCGGCCATTGGCATGGTTGCCCACCGCCAGCTCGCTGGTCAGCACCCCGCCCAGCGAGGCCCAGCCCGACCAGCCGTTGTTTGGTGCGGTCTGCCAGATGTGCAGCAAGGCGCTGTTGGTACCGAGCATGAAGACCTCGATCCGGCCGTCGGCATTGCGCCCAGCCACCGGATTGCCCGACAACTGCACACCCAGCCCGGCCCAGCCGCTCCAGCCTTGCTGCGCGCCCTTTTGCCAGATGTGCCACAGCCCACCGTCGTTGCCACGCGCAAACACCTCCAGCCGGCCGTCGGCATTGCGGGTGGCGCTGGGGTCGCTGGTGATCACGCCGCCCAGCGAGGCCCAGCCGCCCCAGGTGCCGTTGGCCACGGTCTGCCAGATATGCCACAGCGCGCCGTCGGTGCCACGGGCAAACACCTCCAGCCGGCCATCGGCATTGCTTGTGACGCTGGGCACGCTGGTGATCACACCACCACGCGAGGCCCAGCCGCTCCAGGTGCCGCCGGGTGTCATCTGCCAGCAATGCCACAAGGCGTTGTCGGTGCCGCGGGCAAAGGCCTCGAGCCGGCCGTCCTTGTTGCTGCCGATCACCGGCTCGGTGGTCAGCTTGCCGCCCAGCGGCTGCCAGCCCGAGGCCGGCAGCTTGACGCCGGTGGCGCCGTACATCGGAAAGAACGCGCCGTTGAACTTCAGGTCGGCATAGGCGATCTTGCCAAAGCCGCCGATGCCCCAGGTGGTGTTCCAGGAGTTCTTGATGATCCAGCACTGCTCGGCCTCGGAGAAGCCGATCACCAGCACGCAGTGGCCGCCCGCCACGCCGCCGGTGACATGGTGGTAGACACCGCCGGCATAGTGGAAAAAGTCGTCATACACGGTCAGGCAACCGGTCACCGGGCCGATGTTGCTGAGGTGGTTTTTGGCGGCGGTGGCGTCGGCGAGCTGGTGGCGGGCGGTGATCTTGGTGATGCGCGTGGCGCGGTCGGCCGGCAGCTTGCAGGATGGTGGGCTGGCGTGGATGTTGTTGCCGGGGAAGGCCGAGGCATACGGAAACCCCACCTCGTCGCAGATGCCGCGTGCCAGCACCTGGTCCAGGCACTGGTCGGGCCACCAGCCGCCGCAGTTGGCGCCGTGCGACGAGCAAAAGTGCGAATCGGCCTCGGACAAATCCACCCAGCGGCCGGTTTCGATGTGCGCCATGGCCTCGATCAGCCCGGCCGTGCCAAACGACACGCAAGAGCCGCAGCCGCCCTGGTCGCGCACCGGCGTGACGTGGTTGCCATTCTTGTTGCGCCAGTCCACCGCCGGCGCAAACGCCGGTGCTGCGGCCAGCGCCGGCGCGGCGGCGGCTGCGGCCATGAAGGCGGCCGACTCGTCGCTGGGGATCGCACCCAGCAGCGCGGCGCGCGCGGCCGGGTTCAGCTTGGACACCTCGGTCTCGCCGCTGTGCCAGCGGGCTTTTTTCTTGGTCAATGCGGTGGACAGCGCAGTGGCGGTGAGCGGTTTGATCGTGGCCATCAATGTCTCCTCGTTGCGGGTTGTTGCGCCGATCGGCACCGTGCCGGCCTGCGCCAAGCGCACCTTAGGCGTGCTGTTGCACACGGCAATCCCTATGCCGTGTGATCTGTCGCCGTTGGGGGGCTGGCAAGCGGCCGGGAACTCGGCACTCGCCCTTGATAAAAGTCATGCAGGCACCACCTTTGCCAAGTGATGGTGAGCGTGCGGCGGAACTGGGTTACCGTATGTGCGCTCGAAGACGGCATGTGCCATCTGAGGCCATGCCTTGTTTTACTGGAGACATTTGCGATGAAACACCTGCTGCTTGCGATTTCGATGACCTTGGCGGCGCTGACGCTCAGCCTGGCGCCCGGCGATGCCGATGCCAAGCGCCTGGGCGCCGGCAAGCCCGCCGGCATGCAGCGCCAGGCACCGCCGGCCAATGCCACGCCGAACCAGACCCCGGCCAACAACGCTGCTGCGGCACCCGCAGCGCCGGCCGCGCCTGCGGCGGCAGCGGCCACCCCACCCAAGCGCAACTGGATGGGCCCGTTGGCCGGCCTGGCCGCTGGTTTGGGCCTTGCCGCGCTGTTCAGCCACCTGGGCATGGGCGCCGCGCTGGGCAACTTTGTGATGATGGCGCTGCTGGCCGTGGTGGCGGTGGTGGCGGTGCGCTTTGTGATGCGCCGCATGCGCGGTGGGGCCGGTGCCGGGCCGCAGCTTGCGGGCGCTGGTGCGCCGGTGGGGTCGGGCTGGCAGTCGCCAACGCAGCCCGCAGTGCAGCCGGCCGCTGCACCGCTGGTTTTGCCACGCACCTCGCTTGACGCCGCCCCGGCGGCTGCCGCGCTGGCCGGCACCGGTGTTGCTGCAAGCGCCGTCAGCCCGGTTTTGCCGGGCGGCATGGCAGCGGCGGATTTTGAGCGCCTGGCCAAGATGGTGTTCATCCGCCTGCAGGCGGCCAACGACAGTGGCAATGTGGACGATCTGCGCAAGTTCACCACGCCCGAGCTGTTTGCCTCGCTGCGGCTGGACCTGCAAGAGCGTGGCGCCAGCAAGCAGCAAACCGATGTGGTGCAGATCGATGCCCAGGTGGTGGACACCACGCGCGAAAACGGCCAGGACATCGTCACGGTGCGTTTCCATGGCCTGATCCGCGAGGTGGCCGATGCCGGCGCCGAGCCGTTCAAAGAGCTGTGGCACCTGGTGCGCGCGGCCGATGGGTCGGGTGACTGGGCGATTGCCGGGATCACGCCGGAGCTTGCCGCTGTGGCCTGATGCGCTGCTGGGCCCACCAGGCCTGGTTTGACCTGGAACGGCAGCTTCGGCTGCCGTTTTGCGTTGTGGGCCTGGCCTGTCGGTGCGCGGCGCACTGACTACACTCGCCGCTTCGCCCTATTCTGGCCTGGTCCGGTGGGCGTTTTTCCCGGAACCCGCATGACACCTTTGTTGCACCCGGCCGCGCGGCGGCACTCTTGCGCAGCGCTGCTGCGCCCGCTGACGTTGGCCGCCGGCCTGCTGCTGGCCAGCGCCGGGGTGGCGGCTCAGACCGCTCCCGCGCCCGCAGCGGCTGCCTCCGGCCCCACGCTGCGGGCCGAAGTGGGCAAGCCGCTGCAAGCGGCGCAGGACGCGATCAAGGCCGGCAATTACAAGGATGCGCTGGCGCGTGTTGCCGAGGCCGAGGCGCTGCCCGGCTTGACGCCCTACGAGGTTTACATCCTGCAGCGGCTGAAGGCGCCGGCAGCGTTTGGTGTCGGTGATCTGGTCACCGCCACCCAGCAGTTCGAGGCGGCGCTGGGCTCGCCGCTGCTGCCAGCAGCCGAGCGGCCGGCGCTGACCGAAACCACGATCAAGCTGCTGCTGCAGCAAAAAGAATACAGCCGCGCCGCCAGCCGGATGAAGGATTACCTGGCCGACGGCGGCCCCAGCGCCGAGATGCGCGGGCTCTACCCGCAGGTGCTCAGCGTGCTGGGCGACCATGTCGGTGTGCTGCGCGAGCTGGCCCCGCAATTGGCCGCCGACAGCAACCCGCCCGAGCCCACGCTGCGCCTGCTGGCCGCCAGCCAGAGTGCGCTGAAAGACATGCCGGCCTACCTGGTAACGCTGGAAAAGCTGGCCGCATCCACCGGCAAGACCGATTACTGGGCCGAGCTGATCAGCCGCACCGTGCGGCGCGACGGTTTTGCCGAAGAGCGCTTGCGGCTGGATGTTTACCGCCTGCGCCGCGCGGTGGGCGTGGCGCTGGACGCCGGTGAGCTGGGCGACATGGCTTACCGCGCCCAGCAAGCCGGCCTGCCGGCCGAGGCCCAGGCGCTGCTGGACGAAGGCTATGCCGCCGGACTGCTGGGCAAGCATGCCAATGCGGCGGCCGACCAGAAGCTGCGCGAGACCAGCGCCAAGGCCGCAGCCCAGGACCGCGCCGGGCTGGCCGAGGGCGAAGCCGCCGCGCTGAAGGGCAAGGACGGCAATGCGGCGCTCAGCCTGGGGCTGGCCGTTTCTGCGGCCGGTGGCCATGAGCGGGCCTTGGCCTTGATGACCCAGGGCCGGGCCTTGGGTGGGCTGCGCCGGCCCGACGACGCGCTGCTGCACCTGGGCCTGGTGCAATGGCGGGCCGGCAAGCTGGACGATGCCAGGCGCAGTTTTGCGGCGGTCAAGGGCAGCGACGGCGTGGCCGACCTGGCCCGGCTGTGGGGCCTGCACCTGGCCAGCCCGGCGCGCAAGTGATCTTTATCTTCTTTTTGAACTGGAACCCACCATGGGCGCGCTGATCCTGGGTTTGCTGCTGTTTCTGGGCATGCATTCGGTGCGTTTCGTTGCCGACGGCTGGCGCAGCCAGTTCATCGCGCAGCGTGGTGCTGGCGCCTGGAAAGGGCTGTACACCGTTGTTTCGCTGCTGGGTTTTGGCCTGATCCTGTGGGGCTATGGCCAGGCCCGGCTGGCCCCACTGGTGCTGTGGCCCAGCCCGGTATGGACCCGCCATCTGGCTGCGCTGCTGATGCTGCTGGCGCTGGTGCTGCTGATGGCGGCCTATGTGCCGGGCAACCAGATCAAGTCAGCGGTGCACCACCCGATGGTGCTGGGCGTCAAGGTGTGGGCGGTGGCCCATCTGTTGGCCAACAACACCTTGGCCGACCTGTTGCTGTTTGGTGGTTTTTTGCTTTGGGCGGTGCTGGACTTCCGCTCGGCGCGCCAGCGCGACCGGGCCGCTGCGGTGCAGTACCCCGCTGGCAAGCTGCCGGCAACGCTGATCACCTTGGTGGCGGGGTGTTTGGCCTGGGCAATCCTGACGTTCTGGGCCCACGCCTGGTTGTTTGGCGTGCGGCCGTTCTGAATTGGCCCCCAAGGCCGCCGCTTCGCGGCGACCGCCCCCCCGAGGGGGATCCAAGCCAACTTGGGGCGGCCCGGCGTTGGCTTGGGGCTTGATCAGGCTTTGGGCTTGGGCCCAAACAACTGGTCAAACACCGTTTCACCCTCCAGCTCCCTGGCGTCCAGGCCCTTGAGCACTTCTTTCAGCGGCGGCTGCAGGCGGCGGGCAAACGGCGGTGTGGCGTGACCGCTGAATGGACCTGAAGAAGGACTGGGGAACGGCCCCGGAAATGGCCCCGGAAAGGGGCTGGGGCGGGTGGCCGGCCACTCGTCGCCAGGGCCTGGGTGATCGGTGGTGGGCGCGAGGGGTGGGCGGCGCAGGATCATGGTGTCGCAAAGCGTAACGCCGATGCGGCACGGCAAAGCCTTGAACTGGCCCGGCGCAGCCGACCAGTTCAAGGCCGCAGGCGGGGCTGCCCGCCTCAAAACCGCAAACGCAAACCCAGCGACAACGCCCGGCCACCGGCCGGTGACAGCTCACGCGCGGTGCGCAGCGCACTGGCGTTGTAGGCCAGCGCATCACCCAGGTTGGCCAGCTTGACGGTCCACAGCGCATCGCTGTTGCCCAGGCGCTGCTGCCAGCTTGCCCACAGATCAAGCACGGTGGCGCCGGGGGTGGCGATGTCGTTGGTCGGCACCCGGTCTTGCCGTGCCAGCCATTTGCCCTGCACACCGGCGCGCCAGGCGCCGGCCGTGGCCTCCAGGCCAAGCTGCAGCCGCATCGGCGCGATGCGTGGCAGCGGCTCACCGGTGCTGCGGTTGCTGCCACGCAGCCAGTCAAAGCTGCCAGTGGCGTCGAGTAACCAAGGCATGCTGAACAGCCGTTGCCGGCCTTCCAGCTCCAGCCCGTGCAGATCGGCTGGCACGCCGGTGAAGCGGTACTCGGGCATATTCACCGTGCCACCGGCGCCGTCGCCCACCGGGATCAGCACACCGCTGGCGTCCAGCGCGATGTAGTTGGCAAAGCGGGTGGAAAACAGCGCCGCGCGGGCGCTGCTGGGGCCTTGCTGCCACTGCAGGCCCAGCTCGACGTGGCGGCTGCGCTCGGCCTGCTGGTCGGGCCGGCCACGCTCGTAGGCGCCGGTGGCCACGTGCAGGCCATCGGCAAACAGCTCGTAATAAGCCGGGGCACGCTGGGTGCTGCCCACGGTGGCGCTGGCACGCCAGCCCGATCCCGATGCCCCCAATGGCGCCACCACGCCCAGCGCCAGGCTGTGCGGCGAAAAATCGCGCCGTGCCGGGGCGCCAAAGTGCGGTGTTGCGCCGGCCGCATCGCCGGCTGACCTCACCTGCACCCGCTCCACGCGCGCGCCGGCCGAAATGCCGAGCCCTGCCAGGCTCAACTCCTGCAGCGTGAACAAGCCGCTGGACCGGGTGTGGGTGGTGGGCACAAAAGCCTCCTCGCCCAGTGCGGCAAAGTCCAGTTGCTCGATCTGCAGCCCCAGCACCCCGGCCAAGGAGCCGCCCAGCAGCGCGACTGGGGCCTGCCTGGCCTGCAGCCGCAGCTCGTTGCCCTGGCTGCTGAAGGTGGTGCCCACCGCGCCGCTGCCTTCCAGCTCCTGGTGCTGGTAGCGGGTGTGGCTGGCTTGAACGCTGATTTCGGCCAGCGGGCCGGCCAGGCCACGCCGCTCACCGGCAAGCTGCAAGCGCTGGCGCTGCATGCGGATCGTCAGATCGGGCTCGACCGTGACGCCGTAGTTGTTGCGGTAATCGTCGATCGCCAGGCCGACAAAACCGCGCGCATCGGCCCAGGACGCGCCCAGCGCGGCGGCTTGGGCTTCGCCGCCGCTGTTGGCCACGTGGTCGGTGCGCGGCTGGTCCACACCGTCTTTGCGCGGGATGAAGCTGGGGGTTTGCAGATCGCCGCTGCGGCGCTGCGCGGCATCCACATGCCAGTTCAGGCCGTTGCCACCGCCTTCCAGCAAGGCCGACGTGGTGCGGTCGCGCGCCGCGCCGCCCAGCCGCAGCTCGGCCCGGCCGCCCAGGCCGGACAGCGCATCGCGTGGGATGCGGTTGTCCAGCGTATTGACCACGCCGCCGGTGGCATTGCCGCCGTACAGCAGCGCGGCCGGGCCACGCAGCACCTCGATGCGCTCTACCACCAGCGGGTCCACCGCCACGGCGTGGTCAAAGCTCAGGTTGGATGCGTCGGCCGACGCGCCGCCGTTGTCCAGCAGACGGATGCGGTCGCCGTCCAGCCCACGGATCACCGGCCTGCTGGCCTGCGGGCCAAAGCCGGTGGCGGATACGCCGGCCAGGCCGTCCAGCGTATCGCCCAGGGTGCCGGCGCGGCGCAACGCCAGTGCATCGCCGGTCAGCACCGCGCTGGGCTGGGCCAGTGTCTCGCTGCCGAGGGGGTTGCCGGTGATCACCACCCGGTTTGCCGGCGGCGTGGGCGGTGGCGCGGTGGTTTGGGCGAAAACCGCGCTGCTGCTGACCACCAGGCAGGCGGCGGCCAGCGGCGTGAGCCGCAAGCGGCGGGAAAAACGCGGGGGAAATCGAATGGAAATTGGATGCATGGCCAACGCTTTGCTTGCAAAAGATGAATCAGCACGCCGCTGCCCGGCCGCTGAGGCACGGGCAAACGGGTGCGCGATCAGGTCATCGCAAGCAGCAGTGGTGGTGCGCGGGCGCAGTACGGTGCGCCGGGCTGCCGGGGCTGGCTGGGCCCGGTTGCCATGGCCGGCGCGGCGTGCGCCGGCCGAAGTGCGCGCCAGGCCAGCAGCGCCGGCGCAGCGGCAAAGCCGATGCTGGCCAGCAGCAGGCAAACCTGGCACAGCCCGTCGGCAGGCTCGCCCGAGGCCGGTGCCGGCTCGGCCGGCGTACCGGGCGTGGCGGATAAAGCCAGCGCCGCCGCGCCGCGCACATGCGACAGCCCGTGCAGCACCCCAAACTGCTGGGTGCACAGCAGCAGCAGGGCCAGGCCAAGGGCAACAGCACGCGAGCGCATCGTGGCGCCGAGCATAGCCGGCCTCCCGTGGCGGCAGCAAAACCTGGCCGATTCCAGGAATCGGCCAGCCGCAATTGCAGCGCGCGGGCTTCGGCGAGACAGCGTGCTGGCGGATCGGCATCGTGCGGTTCACCGGGGGCATGGGGCCGCCGATGAGGAGTGAATCAAATGGCGAATTCAAGGGTTAACGCGTCAAGGGTTAAAGCGTCAAGGGTTCAAACGTCAAGGATCAAGGCGCTGCTGGCTTGCAGCCGGGCGGCGTTGTTGGTGTTGGGTTTGGCGGGTGGCCTGGCGGCACAAGCGTCGGTAGGCTTGGCCGAGATCGCCGCCACCGCCGAGGACGGGCCAGTGACGCTGTACTACCCGTCCAGCGATGCTGCGCAGACGCTGCGGCGCGGCCCGTTCACGCTGCTGATGGCGCCGGGCGGCACACCGCAGCGTGGCAACGGCCGGCTGGTGGTGTTGTCGCATGGCTCGGGCGGTGCACCCTGGGTGCATTCCGATCTGGCGCGCAGCCTGGTGGAGGCCGGTTTTGTCGTCGCGATGCCCGAGCACCGGGCCGACAACTACCGCGACGAAAGCCGGCCCGGCCCGGATAGCTGGGCCTTGCGGCCAGCCGAGGTGTCGCGCGCAATCGACGCGGTGGGCCGCGATGCGCGCCTGGCGCCGTTGCTCAGCCTGGACAAAGTGGGGGTGTACGGCATGTCCGCCGGTGGCCACACCGCGCTGTCGCTGGCCGGTGGGCGCTGGTCACGCACCGGCTTCAAACAGCATTGCGATGCCCACCTGGTGGAGGATTTCCAGTCCTGCGTCGGCCTGTTCACGCGCTTGACCGGCGGCCCGCTGGACGGCCTGAAAAAGTGGTTGGCGCGGTTGGTGATCGGCCTCAAATTTGACGATGCCACGCCCCTGACGCACGACGATCCCCGGGTGGCGGCGGTGGTGGCCAGCGTGCCGTTTGCGGCGGACTTTGACTTTGCATCGCTGGCGCAACCCCGGGTGCCGCTGGCGCTGGTGACCGCGCAGCAAGACCGCTGGCTGATCCCGCGCTTTCACAGCGACCGGGTGCTGGCGGCCTGCAAACCCTGCGAGCTGCTGGCCGATTTGCCCACCGCTGGCCATGGCGCGCTGTTGTCGCCACTGCCACCGGGTTTTACCGGCTTGCTGGGCGACATGCTGAACGACCCACCGGGCTTTGAGCGCAGCCAGATGGCCGAGGTGGACCGCAAGGTCACCGCGTTTTTTGGCCGGCAGCTTTTGCGCTGAAAAGCTTGCGCTGAAGGGGGTTGCAGGGCGGGAGGCACCCGATCGGGGGGCTGTGATTGTTGACAGGTGACACCCCCCCACGGGCCACCTTGCGGGTGATGGCGGTTGATGTGCTGCGGGGCGACGATGCCAATCATTCCACAAACGCATCCCGCAAACGCATCCCGCACCCCTTCACCCGCCGACTCACCCACCGCCCTTGGAGACCTGCATGCTGGCCCTTCTGACCTTGCTGCGCCGCAGCGCGCCGCGCCCGCTGGACATCTCTTTGCTGCCGGCCTTTCTGGCCTGGCGCTGGGGGCACCGGTTTGCACCGGCCTTGGAGGCCTTGGACGCATCACCCGAGGTACCCGCAGCACCCGCATCCGCAGACAAGCTCACACCAGCCCTGGCGGAGCGGGCCGGCTGCGGCTGGTTTGATTCAAGCTGGGATTTGCACCAAGGCCTGGCGGTGACCGAGCTGCCGGCCAGCGATTGGCCGGTGGCCGCGCTGTGGTTTGGCAACAAGCCGCGGGCTCAGCGCGGCGTGGCCTTGTAACGCTCGACCAGCGTGGCATCGAGCCGGTAGCCGGTGCTGCCCATCGGTGAATCCACCCGCGCGGCCTTCAGCGTGCCGCTGACCCACACCGTGTCCATGCTGCAGAATCCCGGCACCGGCTTGTTGGGCACCACCAGCACGATCTGGTTGGCCGGCGGCGGCGGGGTGTGGATGCAGGCGCCAAAGTACGGCACCAGCAAAAACTCGGTGTGGCCGGCGGGCACTTCTTCCAGCGGCACCAGGTAGCCCGGCAGCTTGATGCGGGCGCCGTCCAGCGTGGGTTCGGTGGGTGCGTTGTCCCAGGCCTGGCGCATCTGGCGCATCAAATCCTGGGTTTTGGGGTCACCGTCGATCAGCAGGGCGGCATTGCTGACGCCCTTGTCGCGCAGCCCCTTCATCGGATCCCAGCCCTTGGGCACCAGATCGTCCCAGCGCAACTCGGTGTAGCCGCCGGGGCCGGGTTTGGGCAACGGTTGGGCGACGCTGCCGGCGCCGGCAGCCGCCAGGCCCAGCGCGGCGGCGCGTTGCAGCCAGCGCCGCCGCTGCGCATGCATCAACAGAGGGTTTGTTTTCATGTTTCAAATCCGGGGGGTCAGGCCATCGGCCAGTGACAAACGGTAAGCGCGCCAGCCGGGCAGCAGGCTGGCCAGCAGGCCGCCGCCCAGCAGCGCGGCCAACCAGGCGCATTCTGCGCTGCCCGGCGGCAGCAGGCGCAACGCAATGCCGAACTGCGCCTGCACCCACGGCGCGGCCAGCGCCACCGCCAGCCACAGCGCGGCCGCGCCCAGCAGCACCCCCAGCAAGGTGACCAGGCCACCCTCCAGCGCCAGCAGCAACAGCACCTGGCTTGGGGCCGCGCCCACCGCGCGCAGGATGGCCAGCTCGCGCCGGCGCTCGTTCAGCCCGGCCGCTATCACCGCCACCAGGCCGGCCAGGCTGACCAGGCCCACCAGCGCGCTCATCGCCTGCAGGCCACGCTCGCCCAGCGCCACCACGTCCCACAGCGCATCCAGCGCCACGCCGGGCAGGATGGCCAGCAGCGGCTCGTCGCGGAAGGCTGCCACGTCACGCTGCACCGCAAACACCGCGCTGCGGGATTTGAGGCCCAGCAGCGCGGCGGTGACGCTGCGCGGTGTCAGGTCAGCGGCAGCGGCTGACTCGGCGCTGATGGCCTGGCCTGGCAGGTGCGCACCCCCGGCCCAATCGATGTGCACCGCCTCCATCGCTTGCAGGCTGATGTGCAGCGTGCGGTCCACCGGGGTGCCGGTGGGCGCCAGGATGCCGACCACGGTGAACGGCTTGTCATCATGCTCGTTGTGCGCCATGGCGCCGTCACCGTGGCTGAGCACGATTTGCTGGCCCAGTTTGTAGTCCAGCGTGCGCGCCACGTCCGACCCGATCACCGCGTCGAACAAGGCCTCGAAGCGCCGGCCCTGCGCCATCACCAGCGGCTGCCGCTCACCATGGCGGAAAAACTCAAAGTACGCGGCGGTGGTGCCCAGCACCGCAAAACCCCGGTGGCTGTCGCCCAATGACAGTGGGATCACCCAGGCCACTGCGCGGTGCTGGGCCAGCGCCAGCACGCTGCTGTAGCGCATGTTGTTGCTGGCGCTGCCGATGCGGAATACCGCCAGCAGCAGCAGCTCCACCGGCCCGGTGCGCGCGCCCACCACCAGGTCGGTGCCCGAGACGGCAGCCGAGAAGTTGTGCCGCACATCCTGGCGCAGCCGCTCGATGCCCAGCAGCAGCAGTGTGGAAAGCGCGATAGCCAGCGCCACCAGGCCGAGCGAAAAACGCCGGTTCCAGGCGCTGCGCGCGGCCAGCACCAACAGGGGGCTCATTGGGCCAGCGCCGGGTTGCGCACGGCGGCCTGGTTGATTGCGGGCAGATCGATCAGCCGCGAAAAACGTGCCGCCAACCGCAAGTCGTGGCTGACAAACAGCAGCGCGCTGCCGGCATCGGTGCAGCTTTGCAGCAGCAGTGCCATGAAGGCCTCGCGCAAGTCTTCGTCCAGCGCCGACGTGGGCTCGTCGGCGATCACCACCTCGGGCGCGCCCACCAGGGCCCGCGCCGCCGCGACACGTTGCTGCTGGCCCACTGACAGCTCCGCCGCCGGTGCCTGCCACAGGCTGGGCGGCAGGCCGCTGCGCTCCAGCAAGGTTTCAACCGAGGTTTTGCCCTCTGCTGCCGCCCGCGCGGCGCGGCGTTTGGAAAAGCGCAGCGGCAGCCGCACGTTGTCGATCACCGACAGGTAGGGCAGCAGGTTGAACTGCTGAAAGATAACGCCCAGGTGATCGGCCCGATACCGGTCCCGCGCGCCGGCACCCAACGTAGCCCAAGGCTGGCCCAGCAACGCCGACTGGCCGGCCTGCGGCAACAACACCCCAGCGGCCAGCGCCAGCAAGGTGGATTTGCCGCAGCCGCTGGGGCCGCGCAGAAACACGGTTTCGCCCGGCTGCAATTGCAGCGCTTCGATCTGCAGCGTGTCCACTGCGGCCCCTGGCCAGCGGTAGCGCAGATCGGCAAATTGCAGCGCAGGCGGGATCGGGGCTGGCATCACCTCATGCGCTGCGTCGGCGCAGCGCGCCCAGCAGCGCCACGCCGCCCAGCAGCAAGGCCCAACTTTGTGGCTCGGGCACGGCGGCAGCGGCCAGTGCGGCCACGCCGGTGTCGGCAAAGTCGGTGAACACACCGTCCACGCCCAGCCGCAGGTAATAAGCCATCTCGTCCACCGCGCCGGCATCGCCACCGGCAAAGCCGTATTGGCTGGCATCGTTGCGGAAGGTCCAGGTGTGCACCAGCAAACCGGCGGCGTGGGCGGCTGCGATCACGCCGGTTGTGCCGTCCACCCGCCGGTCGTTGATCGACAGGCCGGCCACGCCGTTGCGCTCCACGCCGTCGTCCACGGTTTTCACCAAATAGGTTTTCCACGGGCCGATCGCATCGGCATAAGTCTTGACAAAGGCCAGGCCCTGGGCGGTGAGCAGGTCGGCAAAAGTGCGCGGGTCGCCGCTGACCGCAAAGTCGTACGGCTTGTCATAAGGCGGCGCCAGCGAGATCGAGCCATCGGCGTTGACATCGTCGGCATCCACCAACTGCACCAGCTTGATGTTGGTCTGGCCGTTCAGGTATTGCAGGTTGGCCGATTCGAAGCTCTGGATGAACACCGGCGCTGCCGCGCTGTTGCCATAAGCCGCGTGCAAGGTGGCGACCAGCGTGTCCTCAAAGTACGTGGCCGACCGGCCCTGGCTTTGCGCCACGCCTTTCATGTAGGTGGAGTGCTTCAGCTCGGGGTAGATGCCGATGGTCCGGCCCAGCTCGGCGCTCTTGGCCTGGGCCAGGCTGATCACCTCGCCCAGGGTGGGCACCTGGAACTGGCCGTCGTAGGTGGTGGCGCGGCCCCGGGTCTGGATCGCACGCAGGGTTTTCAGCTCGGCCAGCGTGAAGTCTTCGACAAACCAGTTGTTGGCCACGGTCTGGCCATCGATCACCTTGGTGGTTTTGCGGCTGGCAAACTCGGGATGCAGTGCCACGTCGGTGGTGCCGCCGATCAACGGCTCGTGGCGCGCCACCAGCACGCCGTCCTCGGTCATCACCAGGTCGGGCTCGATGTAGTTGGCACCCAGGCTGATCGCCAGCTCGTAGCCGGCCAAGGTGTGCTCGGGCCGGTAGCCCGAGGCACCGCGGTGGCCGATGATCAGCGGCGCGGCGCCGTCCAGCGTGTTCCAGGTGGCGGCCGATGCGCTGGTGGTGGCCAATGTGGCCAATGTGGCGTTAGCCAGCGCCGACAAGACCCAGGGGCTGAAGATTTTCATGCGATGTCTCCTTTGTGGTTGGCGGCGCGGTGGGCCAGGTTGGCGCACCCGCAGGGAAGCTGTGTCCGCCCCGATGCCAGATTACACCCGGGGCGCTTGCAGCATCGCTGCCGCGCATGACCGGGGTTTGACAGCGGGCAGACGGCTGCCGTTTGCCGCGCTGCAGCCAGCCCCTGGCGCGGCATACCATCGTGCAGGCCGCGCTGCCGCACCCCCGGTGCGCCGCTGGCCCGGGAGCCCTGGCATGCAAGCGATCTGGAACGGCGAGGTGATCGCCGAGAGTGACGACACCGTGGTGGTGGAAGGCAACCACTACTTTCCGGCAGCGGCCGTGAAGCCGCAGTACCTGGTGCACAGCAACCACCGCACGTCTTGCGCTTGGAAGGGCCAGGCGCGCTACCACAGCCTGCTGGTCAACGGCGACCTGAACCCCGACGCGGTCTGGTACTACCCCGAGCCCAGCGAGGCGGCGGCACAGATCAAGGACCGGCTGGCGTTCTGGAAGGGTGTGCAGGTGCGCTGAGCGGCGGCCTACTCACCGCGCTGCAAGCGTTGCTGCGCCAGGTGGGCCGTCGCCGGGTTTATCTCGTAGCCCAGGTAGCGCCGACCGGCGGCCTGGGCAGCCACCAAGCTGGAGCCACTGCCACAAAACGGGTCCAGCACGAGCTGGCCGGGCTGGGTGGTCAGCTCGATCAAGGCCCGCATCAGCTTCAGCGGTTTTTGCGCCAGATGCTGGCCGGCTTCGCCGGCCGCAAAACCGGCACGCAACACGTTGTCGGGCGACCGCTGGTGCGTGACAAAACCAGCCTCGTTGAAAGCACCCACACCGTGCTGCAACACGTTGTCGGCGATCGTGCTGCCGATCGGGTAGGGTTTGACAAACCACAGCACCGGCTCGAACGTTGGCCGCAGATTGCCCACCCGCCAGCCTTGCCAACGTGCGGCGTTTTCGGCATCGCCGCGCCGCGCGTACACCACGCTCAGGCGTTGTGCGCGGTGCGGTGCCGATTCGCGCAGCCAGGCCAGTGAATCGCGGAACGTCAAACCGGCGTCTTCAAACGCGACGATGCAGCGGTGCGACAGCCGGCGGCCGGCAAATACCAGGGCCGATGCGCCGGGTTTCAAGACCCGGTGCCAATCGGTGGCAAAGGAGGTGCACCACTGCTGGTATTGCAGTGGGATGCTGCGGTCGGCTTCAGACCAGCCGTTCAGCGGTTTGCCGCGGCGCTTGAAGATCGCACCGGCGCGGGCCTGCGCCGGGCTGGACCCCAGCAGCGCCGAGTTGCGATTCGGGTGCAGCACATCCCAGTCGTCCGCAGCAATGCCGTACGGGATGTCGCTCAAGATCAGGTGCACCGATTCGGTGGCGAGCAGCTTGACCGCTGCGATGCCGTCTTGCGCCAGCACCGTGTTCATCGCTGCGGTGGCTGCGTTTTTGCCGGGATGGTCATGGGTGCGCGCGTGGTAGACCAGGGGGCTTGATTGTCGTCGCCAGGCCCACCCGCTGGCGCTACGCTTGCTGCCCATGGTCAGCGCCACGCCCAACATCGGCCCCCCTCACCGCCGCCGCCTGCGTGAGGTTTGGCGCTCGGCCGGCTGGCCGTTCCAGGATTTGATCGAGATCGATCTGCTCAGCGCCGGCCTGCTGGCCCGCGAGCGTGATGGCGCTGGCCGCGATACCGTGCGCCTGACCGATGCCGGCATCGCGCTGTTGGCCCAGACGCTGCAGCGCAACCGCAATGCACGCGATGCCCACGAGGCGCTGGTGGCCCGCGTGGCGCGCGAGATGCAGCGTGCCGGCCGGGTGGTGTGGCGTGGCCTGGGCTTGCGCGCCCGGGTGGGCGAGGCGGCAGTGCCGGTGGATGCCGTGCCACCCGAACCGGGCTGGGCGATCGCGATGCCCGATGTCTACTCGATCCGCCACACCACGGTGGAGGATTACGTCGAGCCGATCGCGCACGAGATCAAGGTGCAGCGGTCCGACCTGCTGGCCGATCTGCGCCGCCCGGCCAAGGGCGAGGCCTACCGCTGGCTGAGCAGCGAATGCTGGTACGTGATCCGCGACGGCATTGCCCGGCCCGAGGAAATCCCCGAGGTTTACGGCGTGTTGCTGGCGCTGCCCGACGGTGCGCTCAGCGTGGCCCGGCCGGCACCCAAACGTGGCCTGCGGCTGCCGTTTGTGGTGTGGATGGCGCTGGCCCGGGCCACACCCGAGCGGGTGGACGACGATGCGCAGTTGCCGTTGGGGGGTGATGGGGCGTAGTTGGGCCAGCACATCGGCGGTGCACAGCGGCCATGACCTGCAAGGTCATCGTGATACCGCTCCGGTTTTGGCAACATCGTGGCATGCAAAACCGCAGCACCCCTGCTTTACCGGCCTCACCCCAGCGGCCCGGCGCCGCACCCCAGGCGGCCGGCCGCTTGCGCCACCTGCGCCAGCAGCGCCGCATCAGCCAGCTTGCCTTGTCGCTGCAAGTGGGGGTGTCGCAGCGCCATTTGTCGTGCATCGAGACCGGCCGCGCCCGGCCCAGCCGCGAGATGCTGCATGCACTGCTGGATGCGCTGGACGCACCGTTGGCCGAGCGCAACGAGGTTTTGCTGACAGCAGGCTTTGCGCCCACGTTTGCGCGCCGTGCGCTGGCCGATGCCGAGATGGCGCCGGTGCGTGATGCGCTGTGTTTTTTGCTGGCCGCACACGATCCGGCGCCGGCCTTTGTGCTGGACGATGGCTGGAACGTGCTGCAAGCCAACCGTGGCACACACGCGATGATGGGCTTGCTGGGTGTGCCGGCCGCCAAGCTGGCCGGCGGGCTGAACCTGCTGCACGCGCTGCTGGCGCCGGGCGGTTTGCGCACGCTGATCGTCAATGCCGACGCGGTGTGCGCCGAGGTCTGGCAGCGTGCCCAGCGCGAGGCGGTGCACAGCCCGGCGCTGCGCAGCAGCGTCGAACAACTGCGGCCGTTGTTGCCGCGCCGGCTCGCCACGCCGCCGCTGGAGCGGCCGTCAACCCCGTTGCTGGAGACCGTGCTGCGCACCACCGAGGGCGGAGTGCTGCGGTTTTTTTCGGCCTTCACCACCTTTGGCGCACCGCTGGATGTCACCGCCGCGTCGCTGCGGGTGGAGCATTTTTTTCCGGCCGACGAGGCCACGCGGGCCCGCATGGTGGCAGCGGTGGCGGTGCTGGCGGGCTGAGCGCCACAATGTGGTTTGCCCACGCCGGAGCCCGCAGCATGCATCCCACCACCCGCTTGCTTGCCCGATTGTTTGCGCGCTGGTTTGCGCGCTTGTTTGCGCTGCTGGCGCTGGTGGGTCTGCTGGGGCCCGCGGCGTCGGCCGCAACGCCCGGCAGCGCCGACAGTGTGGCCTGGCTGAACGCCGCCGTGGATGCCGACATCGAGCGCGCCTTTGGCCAGGCCCGGGCCGAGAAAAAACCGCTGCTGCTGTACTGGGGCGCGGCCTGGTGCCCACCTTGCAACCAGCTCAAGGCCACGCTGTTCAACCGCGCTGATTTCATCGAGCGCTCAAAGTCATTCGTGGCGGTCAACATCGACGGCGATTTGCCCGGTGCGCAAAAGCTGGGCGGCCGCTTCAAGGTGCGGGGCTACCCGACGATGATCCTGATGGCGCCCGATGGCGCCGAGATCACCCGCTTGCCCGGCGAGGTGGATGCACCGCAGGTGTTGAGCGTGCTGCAGCTTGGCCTGTCGGGTGGCCGGCCGGTCAAGTCGGTGCTGGCCGATGCGCTGGCCGGCAAACCGGTCAGTGGGCCGGAGTGGCGGCTGCTGGCTTTTTACGGCTGGGACATCGACGAGGCGCAGCTTGTGTCGGCTGCTGAGCGGCCCGGCCTGCTGGCGCAGTTGTCCGCCGCCTGCCCGGCCAGCGAGCCCGGCGCGGCCACCCGCATGCTGCTGAAGGCCTTGGCCGAAAGCGACGACAGCAAAGGCCTCAAACCCGATGCCGGGCTGCGCGAGCGGGTGCGCCGGCTGCTGGCCGATGCGCCGGCCACACGGGCGCAGATGGATGTGGTGGTCAACTATGCGGACGACATCACCAAGGCGCTGGCGCCAGCCCCGGGGGCCGAGCGGCGCAGCCTGGCCGCCGCGTTTGATACCGCGCTGCAGCGCCTGCAGGCCGATGCCAGCCTGTCGCGGGCCGACCGGCTCAATGCGCTGGCATCGCGTGTGGCGCTGGCCCGCATCAACCTGGCCAAGAATGATCGCCATCCCAAGCTGCCGGCCGCGCTGCTGAAGCAAGTGCGGGCCCAGGTGGCGCGCGACGACCACGAGATCAAGGACCCCTACGAGCGCCAGGCCGTGATCACCGCCGGTGCCGGTGTGCTGGCGCAAGCCGGGTTGTGGGCCGACAGCGAGGCGCTGCTGAAAGCCAATCTGCCACGCAGCCATGCGCCGTACTACCTGATGAGCCAGCTTGCCGACCAGGCGCGCAACTTGGGCCACAAGGACGAAGCGCTGCGCTGGTTTGAGGCGGCTTACCAGCGCAGCGAGGGCCCGGCGACCCGTTTGCAATGGGGCGCCAGTTACCTGGCCGCGCTGGTAGACCTGGCGCCGCAGCAGGACGCGCGCATCGAGGCTTTGGCGCGGGCGCTGTTTGCCGCAGCGGCGTTGGACCCGGCGGCCTTCCACGAGCGCAGTGCACGCTCGTTGCAGCGGGTGGGCAGCAAGCTGGCGGCCTGGGGCCGCAGCGGCGCCCACCAGGCGGTGTTGCGGCGCTTGAGTGAGGGGCCGGACGGCCTGGTTGCGCTGTGCGGCAAGCTGGATGCTGCCGATGCCCAGCGCGCCACTTGCGATGCCTTGCAGCGCAGCGTGACGGGCTGAGCCCGGACACAAACAGTCCTGTGGCTGTTTGTGCCTGGCGAAGCGGCCAAGCTCTGCGAGGCCGTGGGCGAGCCGGCGTCAGCCGGTGATCCCCTCGGCCTTCATCGCCGCCTGCACCGCCGGCCGGGCGGCCACCCGCTCGCGCCAGGCCAGCAGGTTGGGGTAAGGCGTCAGGTCCACGCCGGTGGGTTTGGCCCAGTTCGTGATGTTGAACAGATAACCATCGGCCACCGTGAAGCTGTCGCCCAACAGCCAGGTTTTGCCTTCGAGCTGCTCGTTGATCCAGCGCAGCCGGCCGGTCAGCTTGTCGCGGGTGGCGGCCTTGAACTCGTCGTTGGACGCCGGGTTGAAAAACACACCAAAACCGCCCTTGTGCAACTCGCTGCCGATGAAGTGCAGCCACTCCTGCAGCCGGTAGCGCGCCATCGTGCCGTTGGCCGGCGCCAGGCCTTTGGCCGGCGCTTGGTCGGCGATGTATTGCACGATCGCCGCGCCTTCGGTCAGGCGCTGGCCGTCGTCCAGTTCCAGCAGCGGCACATAGCCCTTGGCATTGATAGCGCGGTAGTCGCTGCCATCGGGCAGCAGCTTGGTCTTGGTCGGCGCCAGCACGCCTTCGTAGGCCAGGCCGGCCTCGTGCAGCGCAATGCGCGGGCTGAGTGAACAAGAGCCGGTGCTGTAGTAGAGCTTCATGGGTCAATCCTTCAGTGGTTTCAACAAAGGGTCAGTCCACCCGGGCAGCGGGTGGCGGGACGGGGGCACAGTATGCTTTGGCTCTCACCCCTCTGCAGGACAGCCCATGCCGCGTTTGACGCTTGATGAATCCGCGATCCACCCCAGCGTGCGCAACCAGGTGGCCACGCACCAGGTGGACATCGTGCGCGAGGTGCAGGCCGCCGTGGCCAAGCACCCGGTGGTGGTGGTGGGCATGGCCGCCAACCCCTGGCCCAAAAAAGCGCGCCGCGCGCTGGACGCCGCCGGTGTGGCGCACCACGATCTGGACTACGGCGGTTACCTCAGCGAGTGGCGGCGCCGCAATGCACTGAAGATGTGGAGCGGCTGGCCAACCTTTCCGATGGTGTTTGTCAAAGGCCAGTTGGTGGGGGGTGCTGCCGACTTGGACCGGTTGATCAGCAGCGGTGAGTTAAAGCGCCTGCTGGCCTGATGCCGCTGGTTTTACCGATCGCCGTTTTGCTGCTGGGTTTGGCGGCGCGGCCGGCGCAGGCTGCGGCCCTCAACGCCTGCCGCCTGCCAGGCGTGGCCCAAGCCGCGCTGTGCGGCACGCTGCAGCGCCCGCTGGATCCGGCCCGGCCGGCGGGCCAGCAAATCACGCTGTATTACGCGGTGCTGCCGGCACTGGCACGGCACAAAGCGGCCGACCCGGTGTTTTTCTTTGCCGGTGGGCCAGGCCAGAGTGCAATCGATCTGGCCGGCGCGCTGGCCGCCCGCCATGCCCGGCTGGGCCAGCGCCGCGACCTGGTGTTTGTCGATCTGCGTGGCACCGGCCGCAGTGCACCGCTGCGCTGTGCCGACGACGACGAGCGCGCGGTGTTGCGCCCGCTGGCCGAGCAGGCCGATCCGGCGCTGCGCCTGGACCGGCTGCGCGCCTGCCGATTGGCGCTGCAGGCCTTGCCGCACGGTGATCTGCGGTTTTTCACCACCAGCATCGCGGTGGCCGATGTGGATGCGGTGCGCCAGGCGCTGGGCGCGGCGCAGATCAACCTGATCGGCCTGTCGTATGGCACGCGGGCGGCGCTGGATCTGATGCGGCAGTTTCCGGCCACGGTTCGGCGTGCGGTGCTGGACGGTGTGGCGCCGCCCGACATGCGCCTGCCCGAGGCTGCGGCGTTGGACAACGGCGCGGCGCTGCAGGCGCTGCTCGATGCCTGCGCGGCCGAGCCCGCCTGCGCCCGGCGCCACCCGGCCTTGCGCGCCCAGTGGTCGGCCCTGCTGGCCGGTTTGCCGCTGGACGTGCAGCTTCCGCACCCGGTCAGCGGCCAGATGCAGGCGGTGCGGCTGCAGCGCGAAACCGTGCTGGGCCTGCTGCGCGCGCCGCTGTACAGCCCGGCGCTGGCCGCCGCATTGCCGGTGGTGATCACCGAGGCCAGCGCCGGCCGCTGGGCGCCGCTGGCCGCGCTGGCCAGTGCGGTGGGTGGCCGTGGTGGCACCGGTGGTATTGCCAGCGGCTTGCATTTTTCGGTGATCTGTTCGGAAGACCTGGGGCCGGCGGCGCCACCCTTGCCTGCTGCTGCATCCGTCGCTGCCGATTTTGGCGACAGCTTTGCCCAGCTCTACCAGGCTGCTTGTGCCGATTGGCCGCGCGGCGGGGTTGATCCAGCGTTCTACACGGTGCCGCCCGCAAGATCGCCCACCTGGTTGATGTCGGGCGGGCTGGACCCGGTCACGCCACCGCGCCATGCCCAGCGCATGGCGCAGGCGCTGGGCCCGTTGGCCCGCCATGTGGTCGTGCCCCAGGCTGCTCATGGCGTGACCGGCCTGGCCTGCCTGCGCGATGCCGTGGCACGCTTCATCAGCACCGACGATGCCGCCACCGCGCTGGCCGGCGATGCCGATTGCGCCCAGGCCGTGCCGCGCCCATTGGCTTTTGTGCCACCCGGCGGGACAGCAGCGCGATGATCCAGGTGCAGTCGCTCGCCAAAAGCTTTGTGCAAGGCCGGGGCCGCCAGGCGCACAGCGTGGCGGCGGTGCAAGACCTGAGCTTTGTGGCGCCCGATGGCTGCATCACCGGCTTGCTGGGCGCCAACGGCGCTGGCAAGACCACCAGCTTGCGAATGATCGCCGGCCTGCTGCAACCCGATGCCGGCCGCATCCAGGTGGCCGGCATCGACGCCGTGGCCCGCCCGCAAGCCGCGTTGGCGCACCTGGGTGTGCTGTCGGATGCACGCGGCCTGTACCCCCGGTTGAGTGCACGCGAGAACATCGTCTATTACGGCCGCTTGCATGGGCTGGACGCCGCCACCGCCCATGCCCGCGCCACACTGCTGGCTGAGGTGCTGGAGATGACCGCGCTGCTGGACCGCCGCACCGAGGGCTTCAGCCAGGGTGAGCGCATGAAAACCGCGCTGGCCCGCGCGCTGGTGCACGACCCGTCGCACATCATCCTGGACGAGCCCACCAACGGCCTGGAC